>CAJTPP010000044.1:15563-21094 GCA_910578235.1 uncultured Clostridia bacterium
ACTGCAATTTATATCAAAATTGCAGTCTTTTTGGCTGCGGAATCAGGATTCGAACCCGAACAGAGTGAGTCAGAGTCACTAGTGCTACCCTTACACAATTCCGCATCGTCAACCGACAGACAATATAATACCACTAAATGAATAACTTGTCAACACTTTTTAGAAAAAAAATAAAAATGTTGATAAATATTATTTAATGTGTTAGAATATATATATTACTGACAGTGGAATGAATGTGGTGCGAGGGACCGGACTTGAACCGGCACGGTTAAACCACACGCCCCTCAAACGTGCGCGTCTGCCTATTCCGCCACCCTCGCATTCAGCAGAACTTATTATAACACTTTTTTTGTAGTTTGTCAATTAAAATTTTTTTTATACTAAAAATATTATGGAGTTGGTATTAATAATGAAAAAAATAACGGCGCTTATGGCATCAATACTTATGGTTTTTACATTTTATGAGAGCGCGTTTGCTATGGCGGAAGGCGCGGACTGTGCCTGTCTTATAAATGGAATAACGGGCGATGTGGTGTTTTCAAAAAATATTTCACAGCGTCATGCGATGGCGAGTACTACTAAGATTATGACGGCAGTAATAGCTCTTGAAAACAGTCATATGGATGATGAAGTCGCAATAAGCTCCAATGCGGACGCCCAGGAAGGATCTTCGGCGTATGTTAAAGCGGGAAGTCATGTGTATATGCTTGATCTGCTTTACGGACTTATGCTGAATTCAGGTAATGATGCGGCGGTTGCTATTGCCGAGCATATAGCGGGGAGTAGTGAGGCGTTTGCGGATATGATGAATGATAAGGCGCTGGAACTGGGTTTGAGAGATACACATTTTGTAAATCCTAACGGGCTTGACGATAAGGAGCATTTTACGACAGCTTATGATCTTGCGATTATTGCAAAGTACGCGATGCAAAATGCTGCTTTCAGAGATATAGTCTCAACAAAAACATATCAGGCTAAAACGGTTGATACAAATGATATGCTCTATTTTAAAAATCACAATAAATTGCTTTCACAATATGAAGGGGCTACAGGCATAAAAACCGGTTATACAAAAGCTACTGGGCGGTGTCTGGTTTCATCAGCTATGCGTGATGAAATGGAGTTTATTGCTGTGACTCTCGGAGACGGCAATGACTGGAATGACCACAAGGAAATGCTTAACTATGCTTTTGGCGAGCACTATCCGAAAAGAGTTGTTGAGAAAGGAATGACAATCAAAGTCGCTGAAATTGACGGGAAGAAATATAATATGATAGCCGCGGATGATTTTACAATTCCGCTTAAAGAGCACGGAAAAACAGAGGTAGAGGTTGTCACACATCTCATTGAAGATATTGAGGGCCCTGTAAATGCGGGGGAAAAGGTTGGATATATTGATATACGGTATGATGATAAATCTGTCGGTATGGTGGATATTATATCAGAGTCAGATATTATAAAAATAAATGAAATACGTCTGAAAAACAGTTTTTTCAGTGACTTTACAGGTGTTGTAAAGCTTTTACTGCTGTAGGAGAAAGGAACAAATAATGGGAGAAATAGTAAGACTGCAAAAATATATTGCAATGAGCGGAATTGCTTCAAGGAGAGGCGCGGAAAGTCTGATATCGGAAGGGAGGGTTACGGTTAACGGAAATAAAGTTACGGAGCAAGGAATAAAGGTTGAAATAGGAGCAGACAGTGTTTTTGTGGACGGTAAACCGGTTAAAACGAAGAACAAGAAGTATTATATTATGCTGAATAAGCCTGTAGGATATGTTTCTACAGCGAAGGATCAATTTGACCGTCCGACTGTGGTGGATATTATAAAGAATGATATAAGCGATGTCAGAATTTTTCCGGTAGGCAGACTTGATTATGATACGGAAGGCCTGCTTTTGCTTACTAATGACGGTGATTTTACATATAAGGTTACGCATCCGAAATTTCATATGGAAAAAACGTATATCGCTGTTGTAAAAGGAGGTATGACTATAAGCGGTATAAATAAAATCCGAAACGGAGTCTATATAGATGATGGTTTTAAAACCTCGCCGGCACAGGCGGAAATACTGGACGCTTACGATGGACATACTTATGTCAAAATAACGATACATGAAGGCAAAAACCGTCAGGTGCGAAAAATGTTTGAGGCGGTTGGGAATAAGGTTGTGGGATTGCAGAGGATTAAAATAGGTAATGTGGAGCTTGGAAATCTTCCGCTCGGCAGATGGAGGCATCTTACAAGCTATGAAATCAGCTATTTGATGAACAGATAGAATTAGTATATATTAAAGCGGGTAGTATATCTGCCCGTTATTTTTTTGTGTATCATATACAAATTTGACATATAAGTGAGTACGATTTTTTTGGATAATTATAATATAAAAAAAGATTGAAAAAATATACAGATTAGGTTATAATGTACAATAGGTATAATTTTTAAAATTTATCTCTAATCTACAATAACGGAGGTTAAATCATGGGAACAGTTGATAAATTGACTGAGCTTCAGTACCGCAGAAATGTTATTAATAACGGCGGCGGTGAAGCGAAAATCAAGAAGCAGCATGACGGAAACAAGCTGACAGCCCGGGAGAGAATTAACACACTCCTTGACGAAGGCAGCTTTGTGGAAATTGATGCTTTTGTAACACACAGATGTGCTGAATTCGGTATGGATTGTGTAGAGGCTCCGGGCGAGGGTGTTGTCACAGGTTACGGAACCGTAGACGGACGGCTTGTGTATGTATACGCGCAGGATTTCACTGTAATAGGCGGATCCCTCGGAGAAATGCACGCAAAGAAAATTTGTAAGGTTATGGATATGGCCGCAAAGATGGGCGCGCCTATCATAGGTATGAATGACAGCGGCGGAGCCAGAATACAGGAAGGTATTGACGCTCTTTCAGGTTTTGGAGATATTTTCTTCAGAAATACATTGAACAGCGGCGTTATTCCTCAGATATCAGTTATAATGGGGCCGTGCGCGGGCGGAGCAGTTTATTCGCCGGCTATAACCGATTTTATATTCATGGTTGAAAAGACAAGCCAGATGTTTATTACAGGACCGCAGGTTATCAGTTCTGTTACAGGTGAGACAGTGACAAGCGAGGATCTTGGCGGCGCTGATACTCATACAGCAAAATCGGGAGTAGCTCATTTTAAGGCTGCAAGTGACGAGGAATGTATTGAACAGATTAAGAGACTGCTTTCGTTTCTGCCGTCAAATAATCTGGAAGAAGCTCCGTATGCGCCTGTATCAGACGAGATCAACAGATTGTCTGAAAAACTGACGGCAATTGTGCCTGACGAAGCCAATAAGGCTTACGACGTCAAAGATGTTATAGCGGAAATAGCTGATAACGGTGACTTCTTTGAGGTGCAGGCAGGTTTTGCGCGTAATATTGTTATTGGTTTTGCGAGAATGAACGGACAGGTTATAGGTATTGTCGCAAATCAGCCGAAGGTTATGGCGGGATCACTGGATGTTGATTCATCGGACAAGGCTGCAAGATTTGTGCGTTTCTGTGACAGCTTTAATATACCTCTTGTAACGCTTACTGACGTGCCTGGATATTTCCCCGGAGTTGAGCAGGAGAAAAATGGCATTATAAGGCATGGAGCAAAGTTGCTTTACGCGTTTTCTGAAGCGACAGTTCCCAAGATTAACGTAATTTTGAGAAAAGCTTACGGCGGAGCTTACATAGCAATGAATTCAAAGCATCTCGGGGCGGACATTGTAATGGCATGGCCTACAGCTGAAATCGCTGTTATGGGACCTGACGGAGCGGCAAATATTATTTTTAAGAATGAAATTAAAAACAGCTCTGATCCTATGACTACGCGTAATGAAAAAATACAGGAATACAGGAATAAGTTTGCGTCTCCTTACGAGGCTGCAAAACGCGGATATGTTGATGATGTGATTGAGCCAGATTCAACCAGACCGAGAATTATTGCGGCTCTTGAAATGCTCGCGTCCAAACGTGAGTCAAGACCGGCAAAAAAGCATGGAAATCTTCCTGTTTAATGATAAAAGCGGACAGCGCGTTGTGTTGTGATATAGTATGCTAAAAATATTATAGCAAAGCATGTCGCGCGCAGAAAGGAGATTTTAATATGTATTCAGAATCATTATTGACCGGAAAGGGAGTTACTATCGGTGAAGCGTTGAGCGTAGGCGGGGAAACTACCATTATAGGTCTTTCAATTGTATTTGCAGTGCTTATTGTATTAATGATCGTGCTTATGCTTTTCAAGGTTATATTTTACAGACAGCCTAAACCGCAGGCAGCGGCTTCTGTGCAGAAGACTAAATCAGATAGTGCCGCTGCGGCAGAAGGGACAATGGATGATGAAGAACTTGTTGCGGTACTTACAGCGGCAGTAGCGGCAAGTCTTAATACTTCAACATATAATCTTAGGATTAAGTCGTACAGAAGGATTGATAATAAGATGCCTGCATGGAATAAAGCGGGTGTAAACGAAACAATAAACAGCAGATTTTAATTATATACAACTTGTTTGTAAGTTGTGGGTATAGGGCTATAAGCTCGTATGACGAAGGAGGTAAAAATCAATGAGAAAGTTTAATATTTCAGTAAATGGAAAAACATATGAGGTTGACGTTGAAGAAGTAGGCGGGGCAGTTAGCGCTCCGGCGGCTCCCGCAGCGGTATCACCGGCACCGGCAGCTGCGCCAAAAGCAGCCGTATCTGCGCCGAAAGCCGCTCCGGTGACTGGTGCTAAACAGGTGAAAGCGCCAATGCCCGGAACAATTGTATCTATAAAGGTAAATGTGGGCGACAAGGTTGAATCAGGCACTTTGGTGGCTGTTCTTGAAGCAATGAAAATGGAAAATGAGATTTTCGCCGGAGTTGACGGTACTGTTGCGGGTATAAGTGTATCTGCTGGTGACAGCGTAAACAGCGGTGACGTAATTGTTTCTGTAAACTAATAGTTTTATTTAGCTATAGATTGACAGATGAATTACATTCACGACTAAATTTAGAGAAAGTGGTGACAAAAAAGTGTTAGAAAGCTTTTCAAACTTTTTGCAGAATACAGGCTTTTACGCTCTTATTTCAAGCGGCGGTCTTGACGCTGTAAAGACTATTATCATGCTTATTATTGCCTGTGTACTGTTGTATCTTGCGATAGTGAAAAAATTCGAGCCGTTACTGTTGCTTCCGATAGCGTTTGGTATGTTGCTTACAAATCTTCCTATGATAAAAGATTCAAGCGCGATTATGATGCATACGGAATGGTTCACAGATACGCGGTACATGATAGACGGACACTTGCTTGATGTTGGTAAGATTGTGCGTGAAGGCGGTCTTTTGGACTTACTGTACCTCGGTGTTAAGCTGGGAATTTATCCGCCTCTTATTTTTGTGGGTATAGGTTGTATGACGGATTTCGGACCGCTTATTGCTAATCCGAAGAGCATTCTTCTTGGAGCAGCGGCTCAGTTCGGCGTATTCTTTACATTTGTCGGCGCATTGGTGCTTAGCGCTTTGCTGCCCTCA
>CAJTPP010000045.1:0-1390 GCA_910578235.1 uncultured Clostridia bacterium
CAGATGAGCCGAGAATACATATAAATTCGGATTGCGTTCTTGAAACCCTTGCATATACTTATCAAGAATAGTCTTTGAAAGCTGACCGTTCTCTGATGCTGCGTGCATATCCTCAAAATTTCCGATTTGCAATATTACCTCGTGAAATAATTTTTCTTGTTTGCCTGTACGGATTTTTTCATAGTAATCATCAATCATTCTGTCCTTGCGTGTCTGCCTTGCATTAAATTTTTCAAGAGCTTCATCAAATAATTTATGGTAAACATCTTTTATATTTTCATTACAATATGTAATGTTATTTTTTGTACGCTCTGCGTCAACATTCTCTGCTGTGAAATCTCTGTTGTTATGTCTAATAGAGCCTTTACCAACCATTACACTTATAGTTCTTCTCAATAAACATCATCTCCTTTTAGTTGGTTTTGTTATCTATTTTCAAAGCTGTTTACAGATTTGAAAATAGCAACAATACTTCCTTATTCCTGCACCCGCAGGTGCATATAATCAAAGTTTTGTTACTTTTGTCAAAAGTAACGCAAAAGCACTTTTGTCAGCCGAGCCAACAAAAATGCCGACAGTCTGCGACTGTTTGCGCTCTTGCAGAGGGCATATCGGCCGCCGATGTGTTTCGCCTGCGGCTACACACACGCAAGCGGAAATTATGATTTTCGCTTGCTCTTATAGTAAATATGAGGTAAAGCTATTGCAATACCTCATATTACCAATCGGCAATTCGTCATTCCATTCCGTAATTGCCGTGTCGGTCTGTGTCGATGGTGTCGCTGTTATGGATACCACGCCACTATCTAAAAGACCGACACAACCGTCGCACACCGTCACGCATTTGATATATTTTCAAACGAAAATATTATGCGTCTGCCTTCGTGCGTCCGTTTGCTTAAATACTGTATTCCATATTCATTGAATAATCGCCCTGCATTAACATTTAATTTCAAAGTTAATACATTAGCAGGAATATCAGCATTTAAAATTTTGACAAGCTCGGTAGGACTACCACACCATTGCGGATTGTCTGCTGTTATAAAATTTGCTATCATTTCTAAAACAGGTTCGGGCGGCTCTTTCCAAAGCTCCGTTTCGGTTCTGTCTAAATTCCATATCAATTTTTCAGCATCTCGGATAAGATATAATTTCTGGTCTTGCTGGTCTCTGCCTGATACTTCAAGCACCGCTGAATTACTTGTACGTTTTTCCTTTTGGAGCATAAACGCACCATCAGCAGCTCCGAGTAAACCGTTTGTGCCTGAAATCATATCGAATCTATCATCTGACTGTTGTTTCCTCGTGTGATGAACAAGCAACAGACAAACTCCATAATTATCAGTAAATTTCTTTAAGCTATTGATAATCTCATAATCACCGGCATAGC
>CAJTPP010000045.1:1498-13052 GCA_910578235.1 uncultured Clostridia bacterium
AGACCGCTGCCAAGCTGATTGGCTGACACCGATAAATATAAATTCTCTGTGCTGTTCGTACCGAACATTCTATAAAATCTTTCCTGCAATCTGCGGTAATCATCTTCAAGAGCAAGATATAACACCGCGCCTTTTTTGACTTCATATCCCCAAAGCTCTGTCCCTGTGCTGACATGATACGCAAGCTGCGCCATCAAAAAACTCTTTCCAATCTTAGGTGCGCCTACAAATAAATAGGTTCCTGGATAGAGTAAGCCGTCTATTATCGGCGGCTTGCTCTGATACACATTATCATACAATTTGCTCATAGGTACAGTTTTCAGATAATACGGATTTATACTATTCAGCATTTCCTGACGGATATATTCGTCATAGCTATTGCTTTCTGTCGAATTATCTGGTATAATATCATCAGTGTTAATCACATTCGGCTGTCTTTCATCTGCTCCAACAGATGTTTTCAAGACAGTCGTATTTTTATTTGTCATTATTACCACACTCCAATCCATTGTAAGTTTTTGCGACAAGTTCAAGTATATCAAGAAATTCATCACTGATTTCTGAACATCTTTCTATTCGCCGCAGTTCTGTTAAAATCTCTGACATTTGATTACGCAAAGCCTTGAATACTCTCGGATTGCCCTGAACAATAACATCATGCTCCGACAAGCGTTTTATTATATAATCCTGCTTGTTAAGCCCTGACAGCTTCACACGTCTGTTTAAGTCCTCACTTTCTTCCGGCGATACTCTGAATGAAACGATTACATTTCTCCATCTGTTCTTTTTGTCAAGATTTTTTGCTGACATTTTCTTCATCTCCTATTCTAATATGATTTAATTTATCTGCCATTTCCGTTTGAGTTGTGGGAAACAGGTGAGCGTAACGGTATGTAATATCTATGCTTTCGTGTCCAACTCGGTCAGCGATTGCAACCGCTGAAAATCCCATTTCAATTAAAAGCGATATATGAGAATGACGCAGGTCGTGTATTCTGATACGTTTTACTCCTGATGCTTTTGTACCTCGTTTCATTTCGTTATATAAATAGCTTTTTGTTACTTCAAACAACCTGTCATTCGGTTCTGCTTCATATAACAGATTTATATATTCATGTATTTCTTCAACCAGAAAATCAGGCATTTTTATAATTCTGTTGCTCTTTGGTGTTTTCGGCTCTGTTATAACATCTCTGCCTTTTAACCGCTGATAGGATTTTGAAATTGACAATGTGCCTTTTTCAAAGTCAAAATCTGATGGCGTTAGTGCAAGCAGTTCGCCCTCACGAATACCGCACCAATACAGAATTTCAAAAGCATAGTACGACATAGGCTTATCCATCATAGCTTCTGAAAACTTTTCGTATTCTTCCTGTGTCCAAAATTGCATTTCTCTGCTCTTTTCCTTACCCATATTGCCGACCTTTGCGGCAGGATTAGACGATAAACCATAAAATCTTACTGCATGATTGAAGATTGCGCTAAGCTGATTATGCAAGGTTTTCAGATAAACAGGTGAATACGGCTTTCCGCTATGTTTTGCGTTCATCATTTCATTTTGCCATACAATAATATCTTTCGGACAAATATCGCACATCTTTTTGTTTTTGAAATAGGGCAGTATCTTTGTCCGCATAATATGCTCCTTTGTATGCCAAGTATTTTCTTTGATACGCATTTTCATATCTTCCGAATAAGTCTGTGCAAAACTTTCAAATGTCATATCCAAATCCGATTTTGCTTTATTAAGCTGCTCGCGCTCCCACGCCTGTGCTTCACGCTTAGTAGCAAAACCTCGTTTCTGCGATTGCTTGCGTTCACCTTTCCAATCGGTATAACGATATATGGCTCGCCATGTATTTGTTTTTGAGTCCTTATATACCGGCATTTGTACCACCTCCATCATCAAAGCACAGCTTTTTCAAAAAATAGTTCCTGTTTACCTTTCCGGCAATCGTGAGTTTGCCCATCTTTCTCAATTCAGCATTGAGTTCTCTCATTATTTTGTATGCGTGGGATTTTGAAATGCCTAATTCTTCAGCAACATCATCTGCTGTCATAAATTTGTTATTTACCATTTTATACCTTCTTTCTATAATAATGTTTATTTTCGCCGTTCTATCCGATACAGTTTCCTGACAGGCAACCTTGCTTGGCGCTGTGCCGTTTTGTTATATAACAAACGCTCGCTCGTTCTTACGAGGTCTTGGCGTGATATATCTGCTCGGACGGTCATTCGATTTTAAACTTATTTGTTTAAGTTTATTTGTATTATACTAAACATTTATGTTTATGTCAAGAGCTTTTATTGCAAAAATTAAACTTTTTTGTTTATATTATCTTGACAAGCACTAAACATATATGTTATACTGATTACAATATATAAACAAAGGTGATTTTATGGCTATTGGAGAAAGAATACGGTTTATACGCAATCTGCGTGGTATGACGCAGAAATGGTTAGGTCTTGCAGTCGGTTTTCCTGAAAGGGCAGCAGATGTCCGTATGGCTCAATATGAGGCAGGGACAAGAAAACCCAAAGAGAATTTAGTTAATGACCTTGCAAGGGTATTAGAGGTTTCTCCGTCAGCCTTAGATGTTCCTAATATTGAAAGCTATGTAGGCTTAATGCACACTCTGTTTGCATTAGAGGATTTATATGGTCTTAATATCGGAAACATAAACGGAGAAGTTTGTTTGCGATTAAGCAAGTCCAATAGTACAGCTTTTTCATCTATGTTTGATATGTTCTCCGCATGGGAGGAAGAAGCTACAAAACTCCGAAAGGGCGAAATCACCAAAGAGGAGTATGACCAATGGCGATATAATTATCCTAAATTTGATACTTCTGATAAGTGGCACAAAATAATCCCTTCACAAGAACTTAGTGATATGCTTGTTAATGACTTTGAAAAATCTAAAAAGTGATTTTTCAAACTTATATATTTTAATTTGTTGGTTATGTTTGTACTTATAATTCTCTATATAGGTATCCCAGTTGACATAGTAGCCTTATTTATATCGTTAGTGCAATTACTTGTGATGTTGAAAGGAGAATTGTCAATGGAAAGCTTTAAATACAAGGTGGTAAGTGGTGCGCGCGGGGTGTCCAAATGTATACTGCGGATAACGATATAGAGATAGGTACAGCATTTAACAAGCGCCATGAAGAGGTTCAATTCCTCCGCACTCCACCAAAAAAGAGCTAACCGATTACAAAAATCAGTTAGCTCTTTTTTTTATGAATAATTCGAATGTTGCCAAAGTGTTGCCATTTTCAGTATCACACTTTCAAAAACGGCTTACCTATGCGGTTTGCAACACTTCAAGCGTTATTCCCACTCAATGGTTGCAGGTGGTTTTGATGTAATATCGTACACAAGTCTATTAACGTGTTTTACCTCATTGACAATTCTATTTGACACTTTTTCAAGTACATCATACGGTATGCGAGCCCAATCAGCAGTCATGAAGTCAGTAGTTGTAACCGCTCGCAACGCAAGTGTATAATCATATGTTCTGCCGTCACCCATAACACCGACACTGCGCATATCAGTAATTACCGCAAAATACTGATTTATATTTCTGTCAAGTCCTGCGCTTGCAACTTCCTCACGGAAAATTGCATCAGCATCACGAAGTATGGTAAGTTTGTCCTCGGTTATCTCACCAATAACTCTTACCGCAAGCCCCGGTCCCGGAAAAGGCTGACGCCACACAAATTTTTCAGGAAGTCCGAGTTCCATACCTAGTTGACGTACCTCATCTTTAAACAAATCACGAAGCGGTTCAACTATTTCCTTAAAATCAACATGCTCCGGCAGACCGCCCACATTATGGTGACTCTTTATTACAGCCGCGTCACCTGCACCGCTCTCTATTACATCAGGATAAATTGTTCCCTGCACAAGAAAATCGACCGTACCGATTTTTTTAGCCTCCGCCTCAAACACGCGGATAAATTCCTCACCAATTATTTTACGTTTCTTTTCGGGTTCTGTAACTCCCACAAGCTTACCCAAAAATCTCTCCTGCGCATTTGCACGGACAAGGTTAATATCAAACTGATTTCTAAAAAGACTCTCTACTTCATCACCTTCATTTTTACGAAGAAGCCCATTATCCACAAATACGCATGTAAGCTGCTTCCCCACTGCCTTATGCAACATGACCGCGGCAACAGAGCTATCCACGCCACCAGACAGAGCGCAAAGCACCTTACCGTCTCCGATTTTTTCACGAAGTGACTGTATCGACTTTTCCGCAAATTCTGACATTAGCCAATCACCTTTACAGCCGCAAACATTAAACAGAAAATTCCTTAACATCTGCTGTCCCTGGACAGAATGATTTACTTCCGGGTGAAATTGCACAGCATACAGTTTCTTTTCTTTATTTTCATACGCCGCGCACGGGCAGTCTTTTGAATACGCGGTAATTTCAAAGTCCTCCGGTATTTTATCTATGTAATCAGTATGGCTCATCCATACAACAGTATTCTTATCCACGCCATCAAAAAGCAGACTATTTGATGTTGTGATTTCTATTTTTCCAAACTCGCTGACAGGAGCAGACTCGACATTCCCCCCCAAAGAATATGCCATAAGCTGAGAACCGTAACAAATACCTAAAATGGGAATGCCCAGTTCGAAAATCTCCTTATCATAATGAGGCGATTTTTCATCATACACACTGTTTGGTCCGCCTGTAAATATTATACCAACAGGGTTCTTTTCCTTTATTTTTTCAATAGGATTTTTATATGACATAACCTCACAATACACATTACATTCACGCACTCTGCGCGCTATAAGCTGATTGTACTGTCCTCCGAAGTCAAGCACTATTACCGTTTCATTCCGCATAGTTTTTCCTCCATAATAAATAGTGAGTTTATTATAACATTTTTCTACAAGGTTTGCAATAGATTACATGCTAATTATTATATAAATTCTTTTGTATTCACATAAAAATTTTAATACATAATTTATCGGCATAACAGCGGGCACAATCCATCAGATTTTCTGAATATAACGAAGCAAAACTCCACTGCACAAATTGCATAATTATATTTTTGTTATTCCTTTCTAAATTTTACAACTTGTATATTGACAAAATGATAATTAGTGATATAATTATTGTATGATTTTGAATAAACAATTCAATAGCTGATTTTGATAAGACAAAGGTGTTTTATATTGCGGAGATATAATTCACCTTTTTTTCATAAATGTTAAGAAATTAGCTCAATCTAACAAATTTAGGAGGTATTGCACAATGAACAATGTTACTGAAATCTTTGGCAGTAAAGTATTCAATCTGCCGACCATGAAAGAGCGTCTTCCAAAGGAAATATATAAATCCCTTGTAAAGACGATTAACGAGGGTACAAAGCTGGATATTAACGTGGCTAACGCTGTAGCTCACGCTATGAAAGAATGGGCTCTTGAAAACGGCTGTACACATTACACACACTGGTTTCAGCCTATGACCGGTCTTACCGCCGAAAAGCACGATTCATTTATTCAGCCTACAGACAACAGAACTGTTATTATGGAATTTTCAGGCAAAGAGCTTGTTATGGGTGAGCCGGATGCTTCTTCTTTCCCGTCAGGAGGACTGAGAGCAACCTTTGAAGCCAGAGGATATACAGCATGGGATCCATCGTCTTTTGCTTTCATTAAAGATCACTCTCTGTACATACCGACTTCATTTGTTTCATACACCGGCGAAGTACTCGATAAAAAAACACCTTTACTTCGCAGTGAAGCAGCCATTGATAAAGCCGCAAAAAGGATACTTGCCTTATTCGGCAAAACCCCGAAAAGAGTTGTGTCATATGTCGGTCCTGAGCAGGAATATTTCCTTGTAGATAAAAAGCTGAGAAATCAACGAAAGGACTTACTCCTTACAGGAAGAACCTTATTCGGCGCCAAGCCTGCAAAAGGACAGGAAATGGATGATCATTATTTCGGTCAGATCAAAGAACGTGTCGCATCTTTTATGAAAGAAGTCGATGAAGAGCTTTGGAAGCTCGGTGTTCTCGCAAAAACAAAGCATAATGAAGTTGCTCCGGCCCAACACGAAATAGCCCCTATTTTCTCGACTACAAATATATCTAATGATCATAACCAGCTTACAATGGAAGTTTTAAAAACTGTCGCGGATCATCATGGCCTATACTGTCTGCTTCACGAGAAACCATATGATGGCATTAACGGAAGCGGCAAGCATAATAACTGGTCAATCGGCACATCTGACGGCGAGCTTCTTCTGAAACCCGGCAAAAAACCCGAGGAAAATGTGCAATTCCTGCTGTTCCTTGCTGCTGTCATAAAAGCTGTGGATGATTATTCTGATATTTTGAGAGCATCCGTTGCCACAGCCGGCAATGATCATCGTCTCGGAGCTAATGAGGCTCCTCCCGCAATTATTTCAATGTACTTAGGCGATCAGCTTGCGGCTATTGTCGATCAGCTAAAAGCCGGCAAAGGAGTTAAACACGAAGAAGGCGAAATCATCGAAACAGGCGTTGAACTTCTGCCTGATCTTGAAAAAGATACAACGGACAGAAACAGAACATCTCCGTTTGCATTTACGGGAAATCGCTTTGAATTCCGCGCTCCAGGTTCCAGACAGTCCATCGCAGGTATTAACATTGTGTTAAACACGATAGTTGCTGAAACTCTGACTGAATTTGCCGATATTCTGGATGGCAGTGGCAATACCCACAAAGCGGCTCTTGATCTCGCAATCAAGACTTTCAGAGAGCACGACAGAATTATATTTAACGGTAACGGCTACAGTGATGAATGGGTTATAGAAGCAGAAAAAAGAGGCTTACCGAACCTTAAAACCACACCTGACGCATTGCCTCACTTTGTCGCTCAGAAATCAATTGATCTGTTTACAAAACAGGAAGTATTTACCGAGCTTGAAGTTAAAACACGCGGAGAAATTATGATGGAGGACTATAACAACACCGTTCATTTTGAAATGCTCGCAATGCTTGAAATGGCTAAGCAGGAAATTCTTCCGGCCTGCCTGAAATATACAAAATTTGTTACAGATGATCTTGCGTCTAAGAAAGCGCTGGGAATTGACGCTCCTAAGGAGCTCGAAAAAGCGAAAACTCTGACAGCGCTCACAGAAGAACTTATGACTAAAATTGATATTCTTGACGAGGCCACAGCTGTACCCGAGCTTGATGCTTACGGTGTTGGTATGTACTATAAAAACACAGTACTGCCAGCTATGGAAACACTCAGAGAAACAGCTGATACCCTTGAAACTATTGTTGCAAAAGAATACTGGCCGTTCCCTACATACACTGATTTGCTTTATCTTGTATGATAATGCCAATACAATACGAGCATCAAAAGTAAAATCTTTTGATGCTCGTATTGTATACAAAAATAAGCGCGCATTTTTTCAAATAAAAATTACTAATCTAACATTTTCTTTAGATATTGTCCCGTATATGATTTATTAACCTCAGCAACCTGCTCAGGCGTTCCCGAAGCAATAACTGTTCCGCCGTTATCTCCACCCTCGGGTCCCATATCTATGATATAATCTGCTGTTTTTATAACATCAAGATTATGCTCTATAACAACAACGGTATTTCCTCCCTCAACAAGCCTGTCCAGCACATATGTCAGTTTGTGCACGTCCGCGGTATGCAGACCTGTTGTAGGCTCGTCCAAAACATATATTGTTTTTCCAGTGCTTTTCCTCGCAAGCTCTGTCGCCAGCTTAACGCGCTGCGCCTCACCGCCCGAAAGAGTTGTCGAGCTTTGTCCGAGCTTTATATAACCCAGACCGACATCCTGAAGGGTTTCAAGCTTTCTTTTAATTTTAGGCAGATTGGCGAAAAATTCTACACCCTCATCAATAGTCATATCAAGCACTTCATAAATGTTTTTACCTTTATACTTCACCTCAAGTGTCTCACGGTTATAGCGTTTTCCCTTACACACCTCGCAAGGAACAAATACATCAGCAAGAAAATGCATTTCGATCTTCTTTATACCATCTCCACTGCATGCCTCACATCGTCCGCCCTTAACATTAAAGCTGAAACGTCCCGACTTATATCCGCGTATTTTAGCCTCATTTGTCGTTGCAAACACCTCGCGTATATCATTGAATACATTTGTATACGTTGCCGGATTAGAACGCGGTGTGCGTCCTATAGGAGACTGGTCGATAGCTATAATTTTATCAAGCTGGTCTATTCCCTTTATTTCTCTGTGCTCACCGGCGTGAGTTCTCGCGCGATTAAGCACATGCGAAAGCTTTTTGTATAAAATTTCATTAATAAGCGAGGACTTTCCTGATCCTGAAACTCCTGTTACGCATGTCATAACTCCTGTAGGTATTTTTACATTGATATTTTTCAGATTATTTTCTTTCGCTCCTCTTATTTCAAGCCATCCTGTAGGCTTACGTCGTACAGACGGCACCTCAATCTTAATTTCACCGCTGAGATATTTGCCTGTAATTGAATGTGGCGAATTAATAAGATCCTGAACGCTGCCCTCACCGACAAGCTCTCCTCCGTGCACGCCCGCTCCGGGACCGATATCCACAATAAAATCAGCGGCATACATAGTATCCGTATCATGTTCAACAACTATAACAGTATTGCCTATATCCCTCAAATGCTTTAGTGTCCCTATTAATCTGTCATTATCTCTTTGATGCAATCCGATACTCGGCTCATCAAGTATATACAATACCCCCATAAGTCCTGATCCGATCTGTGTGGCCAGACGTATTCTCTGAGCTTCACCGCCCGAAAGTGTTCCCGCGCTTCTGGACAGCGTCAGATAGTCAAGCCCCACATCAAGGAGAAATTTCAGTCTTGCTTTTATTTCCTTAATTATCTGCGCCCCGATAAGCAGCTCTCTTTCCGTAAGCTCAAGCTTCTCTATAAATTCCATTTCCTGCCTTATCGGCATATTGGTAAACTCAAAAATATTCATACCGTTTACCGTAACGGCAAGAACTTCGTCGCTCAGTCTTGCCCCGTGACATTTAGGACACGTGACAAAATTTATATATTTTTCTATATCATTTTTAACATAATCAAAGGTATTGGAATGATAGCGTCTTTCAAGGTTTGTAATAATCCCTTCAAACGGCGCCATAAAAGCGCCGTTTCCATACTTGCGCTCATACTGCATATTTATTTTTTCATCGCCTGTTCCGTAAAAGATAATATGCTTAATATTATCCGGCAGATCCTTAAACGGCGTGTTTACGTCAAAGTCATAGTGCTCCGCCAGTGATGTGAAATACATATAAGCCATCGAATCCTTCTTTTGCGCGCTTGCCCAGCCTGTAGCGCTTATTGCGCCCTCTATAATACTGAGGTTTTCATCTCCTATCACCAAATCAGGATCTATCTTCTGCAAAGCTCCCAATCCGTCACAATGCGAGCACGCGCCGTACGGATTATTAAACGAAAATAATCTCGGGCTTAGTTCATGGAGACTTATACCGCAGTCATCACACGAAAAGTTCTGACTAAATGACAGTATTTCCCCGTCTATTATTTCCACAAGAACAACATCACCCGTTAGAGAAATTGCGGTTTCAAGCGAATCGGTAAGACGCTGAGCAATATTATCACGTATTATCAGTCTGTCTATAATGACCTCTATATTATGCTTCTGAGTTTTTTTCAGCTCAATCTCCTCACTCAGATCATACTGAACTCCGTCGGCTTTTACTCTCACATATCCGCTTTTTCTCGCGTTCTCAAAAACCTTTTTATGCTCTCCTTTTTTACCGCGAATAACAGGAGCTAAAATCTGTATTTTAGTCCCCTCGTTAAGCTCCATAACTTTATCCACAATCTGATCGATACTCTGACGCTGTACCTCCTTACCGCATTTAGGACAATGCGGCACACCTATTCTCGCGTATAAAAGACGCAGATAATCATAAATTTCAGTAACAGTACCTACTGTTGATCTCGGATTTTTTGATGTTGTTTTCTGATCAATGCTTATTGCCGGCGACAATCCGTCTATATAGTCCACATCGGGCTTTTCCATCTGTCCGAGAAACATTCTCGCATATGAGGACAGCGACTCAACATATCGTCTCTGACCCTCTGCGTATATGGTATCAAACGCGAGAGACGATTTTCCCGAGCCTGACAAACCTGTAAGCACAACAAGCTTTTCGCGCGGAATACGCACATCAATATTTTTAAGATTATGCTCCCGCGCGCCTTTAATGATTATATCTTTTTCCATTATATACTACCCCTACTGTAAATAATATGTACCTGATTCCCTGTAGCGTTCAAGTACGTCGTTCCTGTCATCCATAGCGTTCTTAAAATCCTCAAGCATTGATCTTGTAAACACCATTTCAATAAAAGGATGCTCGGAATATATAAGCGTTGCCTGATTAATAACCTCTATTCGGTCAGACTCTCTGAATTCACGTATATCCAGTATCTCAATATGCTTATTTGTCTCAGCATATATAATATGTTCTGTATCGTAAACCTCCTGCATTGTTATACGCCGGTCGCAAAAGCATATAAAATCAATAGAGTTTTCCTGTTCAATCATATATATAACAGGCGTTAATATATTCCGGGTTATTGTCCTGACCGCAAAATCTTTCATTTCCTGTGTCATACTATTCCCCCATTTCCTTTTTTAATTTCTTAATTCTGTCACGCAATATAGCGGCTTCTTCAAATTCAAGATTTTCCGCCGCCTTTATCATCTTAGACTCAAGCGACGCGATTTCTTTTTCATAATTAATGATAATCTCACTGTCTTCATCTGTCTCAACCGGTTTAAGCGACTCAATGATATCACGCACATCCTTCTTTATTGTTTGAGGAACTATATTATGCTCCTCGTTAAATTTCTTCTGAAGCTCTCGGCGGCGCATTGTTTCATCAATCGCATTTTTCATTGAACGCGTTATATTATCGGCATACATTATAACCTGTCCCTCACTGTTGCGGGCGGCGCGTCCGATAGTTTGTATCAAAGACATCTCACTCCTCAAAAAGCCCTCCTTATCAGCGTCCAGAATTGCGACAAGCGCAACTTCGGGAATATCCAGTCCCTCACGGAGCAGATTAATGCCGACAAGCACATCAAATTCTCCTATACGAAGATCCTTTATAATTTCTGTACGCTCAATCGTCGATATGTCAGAGTGCATATACCGTACCTTCATGCCAACACCTGTCAGATAGTCCGTAAGATCTTCCGCCATTCTTTTAGTTAATGTCGTTACAAGCGTCCTGAAACCTTTATCGGTTCTTTTACTTATTTCACCTATAAGATCATCTATCTGATGTTCCGTGGGCTTAACAAAAATTTCAGGATCAAGCAGTCCTGTAGGACGAATAACCTGCTCGGCCACAACTTCAGAATGTTCTTTCTCATAATCCGCGGGAGTCGCGCTCGTAAATATAACCTGATTAAGACGCGTTTCAAACTCTTCAAATTTAAGCGGTCTGTTGTCAGCCGCACTTGGCAGACGAAATCCATAATTTATAAGTGTTTCCTTC
>CAJTPP010000045.1:13062-15693 GCA_910578235.1 uncultured Clostridia bacterium
CGGAACCCGTAATCGACAAGCACTTCCTTACGCGCCCTGTCACCGTTATACATAGCTCTGACCTGCGGCACCGTAACATGCGACTCATCTATTATCATAAGATAGTCCTCAGGAAAATAATCGAGCAGAGTATACGGAGCGCTCCCCTCCGCGCGGCCGCTTATATGCCGGGAATAGTTCTCTATTCCCTGACAAAAACCTATCTCCTGCATCATTTCCAGATCATACATTGTGCGCTGTTCTATTCTTTGAGCTTCTATAAGCAAATCACGCTCTTTAAAATATTTCACCTGCTCACGCATTTCTTCCTCTATCGCCCGCAGCGCTATTTTCATTTTATCATTTGTTGTGACATAGTGTGACG
Organism: uncultured Clostridia bacterium; assembly: GCA_910578235.1. Lineage (GTDB taxonomy): Bacteria > Bacillota > Clostridia > UBA1381 > UBA1381 > Hominilimicola. The sequence goes on from CAJTPP010000045.1 coordinate 13,427, forward strand.
CAGGCGATATAACCGCATGCTGACGCATGCCTATAATTTCACCCGTAACAACATTCACCTCGCATATACGCTCTATTTCATCGCCAAAAAATTCTACGCGTATCGCATTTTCACCATTATTTGACGGGAATATTTCCAACACATCTCCGCGCACTCGGAATTTATTTCTGACAAAATTCAAATCATTTCGCTCATACTGCATAGCCACAAGCTTTTTCAATATTTCATCCCTGTCCTTTTCCATTCCGACACGAAGAGAAAGCATAAGATTTTTATAATCTTCGGGATCACCAAGTCCATATATACAGGAAACGCTCGCGACAATAATAACATCCTTTCTTTCAAGCAGAGCATATGTCGCGCTATGCCTGAGTTTATCGATTTCCTCATTTGTCATTGCGTTTTTTTCTATAAAAGTATCTGTCTGCGGAATATATGCCTCAGGCTGATAATAATCATAATACGAAACAAAAAATTCCACACAGTTATTCGGAAAAAACTCCTTGAATTCACTGCACAGCTGCGCCGCAAGAGTTTTATTATGAGCCAGTACAATTGTCGGCTTATTCACACTGGCAATAATATTGGCCATTGTAAATGTTTTTCCGGAGCCTGTCACTCCAAGCAGCGTCTGAAATTTTTCACCGCTATTTATACCGTTCACAAGAGTCTGTATCGCTTTCGGCTGGTCGCCGCGAGGCTCAAATTCAGAAACCAGTTCAAACTTATCCATACGGCCGTCCTTTCCTTACAATGATTAATACACAAACTTTTAATTTACAAGATTTTTTATCAAAATATTAACGCGTCTTACATTAACGGAAGTATAACATTCAATATTGTCCTTTACCTCGAGCTGAATTTTTCGACATACATCAAAGATATTACATCCGTATTCGAGTATAACCGTCATATCGATATGTACACCGTGACCTGTTTTTCTCAGATTAATGTTCTGAATTTTAATCAATTCACGAATTTTTTCCGCTTCATATATAGCAACTGCATCAATAACTCTGTCCGAAATCACATAATCTCCCATGTAGCTGAAGGTCGGGCGTACAATTGACTTATCAGCTTCTGCCGATGCTATTTCAGTATCTAAATTTTTCTGAAATCGTCTCAGCGGATGGAGAAAATATCCTGAAAAATCTTTTTTTATTTCAAATGTCGGCACCGGAATGACATGTTTCCCCTCAACAGTACGCATACGTTTTGCCATTTTTATTTCATCATCCGTTGCTACATCCTCAATGCGTATTGTATATTCTATTTTACCCACTCCGATATTACGGGCAATCTTATCAACCATACCGTCAGATGTGCCTAAAATCATTAGACATTTTATATTATGCTTTTTTAATGACCTTTTTATATCTGCCGCCTGATATGATCGCATAAACAACGCATGTTTTACCGATGCAATCTTCGTGGGCTCTTTTTTGGCGGATGTACCGGCTATAACCTTCCCGTGAGATATAAGCAGCCCGTCGTCAATAATGGCATCCGCTCCGTATTTCTGTGACACCATCACGCTCCTGTAACTTTTACCTGTACCGCTGGGACCTACAAACGCAATAACCTTCATAGCTAAACCTTTCTCACTATCTCTTATTCTGTTTTATTTTATATGATAATGTCATAAGCGGATCAGAAAGATGAATATTCTCTACAGCGACATTCTTATCGAATTTCAACTCAGTATATGAAAAGTTCATAAGCCCCTTCACACCGCATTTTACAAGCATTTCCGCCGTTTTCACGACAGCGCTTTTCGGCACTGTCAATATGCCTATATCCACTCTGTTATTTTGCAGAAATTCCTCCAGCTCATCGACTGATAAAACCTCAATACCGTTTATAACAGTTCCTATTACTTTTTTATCATTATCAAATATTCCAACAAGCTTAAATCCTCTTTTCTCAAAGGTATCATGACTTGCAAGAGCCCGGCCAAGATTTCCGGCGCCGACAATAACCGTTGTGTCGCCGTCATTCAGTCCGAGAATTTCTCCTATTTCATTGTAGAGATGTTCGACATTATAACCGTATCCCTGCTGACCGAAGCCGCCGAAATAATTAAAATCCTGCCTTATCTGCGAAGCTGTAACATTCATTTTATCACTCAGCGCGTTTGAGGAAATACGTCTTACATCCTGCTTTAAAAGCTCGCTGAGGTATCTGTAATATCTGGGCAGACGTTTTACGACAACAGCCGGCACTTTTTTAGTAGTATCACCCATTTGAATATACCCCTTGTTAATTAT
>CAJTPP010000045.1:15709-17865 GCA_910578235.1 uncultured Clostridia bacterium
GTCAATACATTATATCATATTTTTTCTTTTTTGTACAGTATATTTACAGAGGATTTTCAGGTATTTTACGGTAAACATACTAAAAAAGTGTATTCCTCATTTTACAGGAATACACAAAATATATCCGAAGTTACCGGCTATATATGATTTATCATACTTGCCAGATATCCCGCTCCAAAACCGTTATCAATATTAACAACACTTACACCGCTGGAACATGAATTAAGCATTGACAGAAGCGCCGCCACTCCTCCGAAAGAAGCACCGTAACCAACACTCGTAGGTACCGCAATTACAGGACAGTCGGCAAGTCCGCCAATTACGCTTGCCAAAGCACCCTCCATACCCGCAACCGCAATAATAACCTTCGCTCTCATAATGTCTTCTGAATGTGACAATAAACGGTGTATACCGGATACTCCCACATCATACAGACGTACCACACGGTTTCCCAAAGCTTCAGCCGTCAACGCAGCCTCCTCGGCCACAGGGATATCACTCGTGCCGCCTGTTGCAATAACAATACTTGTTTCAGTATCACATTCACACATTCTGCCGGCAATACCTATCTTTGCGGTTTCATAATAAACAAATGGCATGCGTTTTTCCACTTCTGCGGCCGCTTCACGGCTCATACGGGTAATAAGAACTGTCTTTTGCCCGTTTTTGATCATATTATCAGCAATTCGGGCTATCTGTTCAGGTGTTTTCCCCTCACCGTATATAACTTCCGCAACACCCTGACGAACATCTCTGTGATGATCAATCTTTGCAAAACCCAAATCCTCAAACGGAGCAGTCTTAAACTTAGTCACCGCGTCATCTACGGACACCTTTCCGTTCGCAACATCATTCAGCAGTATTTTCAATTCTTTTTGCTTCATCAGATTGCCTCCACGTCAAAAATGCATTATGCGGTGCAGCTATACCAGCGCACCGCAATAATACAAAAACTGTTTTAATATTTCTTATGCGTTCTTTTTTGTGTAATTCAGCAGACCGCCCGCATACAGCATTTCTTTCTGTCTTTCAGAAAAATCGGCAATAACATCAAAATCAAAACCCTTTGTAACATTTGTTACTTTTACAGTATTTCCGTCCGCAATCTGCTTGCCTACATTTTCTATTTTAAGCTCATCCATCTGATCAATTTTATCATAATCATTTTCGCTTGCAAATGTCAGAGGAACAATACCGGCGTTAATAAGGTTAGCCATATGTATTCTTGCAAATGATTTTGTAATAACAGCCTTAACACCGAGATACAATGGAGCAAGAGCCGCATGTTCTCTTGATGAGCCCTGTCCGTAATTAGAACCTCCGACTATAATGCTTTTACCCAGTTCCAGTGCCCTGTCATGAAATTTTTCATCACATACCGCAAAACAAAATTCTGAAATCTTAGGTATATTTGAGCGAAGCGGAAGAATTTTTGCTCCGGCCGGCATAATATGATCAGTTGTAATATTATCACCAACTTTTAAAGAGCATTTAGCCGCAATAGTTTCCGCGAGCGGTTCAGATATCGGGAACGGCTTAATATTAGGACCTCTGAGCACCTCGACACTGTCCATATCGTCAGCGCTTACCGGAGGCACAACCATATTATCATTTACAGTGAATTTTTCCGGCAGCTTAAAGTCCGGTAATTCTCCCAACATCCTCGGATCTGTAAACACTCCTGTAAGTGCTGAAACAGCCGCTGTCTCCGGAGATACAAGATAAATCTGTCCATCCTTTGTGCCGCTTCTGCCCTCAAAATTCCTGTTAAATGTCCGCAGTGAAATCCCCTTTGAATTAGGCGACTGTCCCATACCTATACACGGACCGCATGCGCTTTCAAGTATTCTTGCGCCCGCGTCAATCATGATTGACAGTGCCCCGCACTGAGCAAGCATATTAAGCACCTGCTTTGATCCCGGAGCAATCGCAAGCGAAACATCGGGGTGTACTGTCTTGCCCTTTAAAATATGAGCCACCTTCAACATATCGAGTAATGATGAATTTGTGCATGATCCTATACAAACCTGATCTATTTTATCTCCCTCAAGCTCTTTTATTGCCTTGACATTATCAGGTGAGTGAGGACATGCCGCAAGCGGAACAAGCTCGCTCAAATTTATCTCGACAACCTCGTCATACACGGCGTCATCCTC
>CAJTPP010000045.1:17915-20963 GCA_910578235.1 uncultured Clostridia bacterium
CGTAAAAATTCCTTTGTAATCTCATCTGACGGAAAGATTGATGTCGTCGCGCCAAGCTCCGCGCCCATATTAGTGATGGTAGCCCTCTCGGGAACGGAAAGTGTTTTTACTCCCTCTCCGCAATATTCAATAACCTTACCAACTCCGCCTTTAACCGATAAACGTCTCAGCACTTCCAATATAACATCTTTCGCGGCAACCCATGGCTGCAATTTACCCGTAAGCTCCACCTTTACAACTTTAGGACATGTAATATAATATGTACCGCCGCCCATCGCCACAGCTACATCCATGCCGCCAGCGCCTATAGCTATCATACCTATACCGCCGCCTGTAGGAGTGTGGCTGTCTGATCCTATAAGCGTTTTTCCCGGAATACCAAATCTTTCAAGATGCACCTGATGGCATATTCCGTTGCCGGGACGTGAAAAATATATTCCGTGCTTCTTACAAACACTGCCGATAAAACGATGATCATCCGCATTTTCAAAACCGCTCTGTAATGTGTTATGATCAACATATGCCACAGAACGTTCAGTTTTTACTCTGGGAACGCCCATAGCCTCAAATTCAAGATAAGCCATCGTGCCTGTAGCGTCCTGAGTCAATGTCTGATCAATTTTAATACCTATTTCAGAACCCTTTACCATCTCGCCCTCAATAAGATGCGCTGATAAAATTTTTTCCGTTAATGTTAGTCCCATGTTCTAATCCCTCCGTAATTTTACTGTCGATATTATTTTAATACATCAATACGGCATTTGTCAAGCTTAACGCTATATGAACAATGCCAATATATTGCGCATATTATATATCGGAGGTGTGAAAAATGCTCAATATTTACCTTATATCCGCCATTATGGTACTGTCAGTCTTAGGCGTCTATTTTCTTGTCAAAGAAATAACATCCTTAATTATCAAAAACAAATATGACTCCTGCGTTGTCCTGCGAATATACGATAACGCCGATACTGCCGAAAATATAATACGCGGCGCTCTTACCGCCAATCCTTCAAGTGATATAGTTATAATTGATAAAAGCGGCAACAATGAAGTCGGCAAAATTCTTGACAGATTTGAAGCTGATTACGCGCGTGTACATATAAAAAGAGCTCCCGAAAAATAAATACGGGAGCTCTTTTTTACTTATCTGTTTTCATAATTTCTTTTATTGATGTGGCAAGTCCCGCCAGTCCCTGCATATCTGACGGTATAATAATTTTTGTCGCTTTTCCGTCAGCAGCCTTTTCAAAGCTTTCAAGCGCCTTTAAAGCAATATACGGATCACCCGGTTTAGCTTCGTTAATTCTGCGTATACCCTCGGCGACAGCGGTTTGTACTGTAATTATCGCCTCAGCGCTTCCCTCGGCTTCCTTTATTGCCGCTTGCTTCTTTGCTTCCGCTCGAAGAATTGCCGACTCTTTTTCACCCTCAGCAAGAAGAATTGCCGATTTCTTTTCACCTTCTGCTCTGAGAATACTCTCTCGTCTTTCACGTTCCGCCTTCATTTGTCTTTCCATAGCGTCCTGGATTTCTTTTGGCGGCATAATGTTTTTAAGCTCAACCCTGTTAATTTTTATACCCCATGGATCAGTCGCCTCGTCCAGAATTGAACGCATTTTTGTATTTACGGTATCTCGTGATGTAAGCGTCTCATCAAGCTCAAGATCACCGATAATATTTCTCAGTGTTGTCGCCGTAAGATTTTCCATGGCCATCATAGGATTTTCAACGCCATACGCAAACAGCTTGGGATCTGTAATCTGATAATAAACAACCGTGTCTATCTGCATTGTTACATTATCCTTCGTAATAACAGCCTGAGGCGGAAAATCCGCAACATGTTCTTTCAGATTAACCTTTTTAGCCACACGGTCAATAAACGGTACTTTTAAATGCAGTCCCACTCCCCATGTTGCATGATATCCTCCAAAACGCTCAATAATATACGAATGAGCCTGAGGCACAATTTTTATATTTGCCACCAAAATAACAAATAACAACAAAATCAAAATAAATATTACAATTGGCATAATTCTATTCTCCCTTTCTTTTTACAATCAGCTTCACACCTTCAACCTTTTCAACAAGAACTACTTCATCCTTTGCTATCACTGCATCGTCAGCGCTTCTTACCGTCCAGTCCATTCCCGCGACAATCCCCTTGCCGCTCGCCTGAATATTGTTTACTTCCTGAGTTATCAGTACTTCCCTTCCTATCAGGCTGTCAACATTAGTTTTTACTTCGTTTGTTTTTATCGCTTTTTTTGATAACGGACGAAGACACAGCAAAGCTATTACAGAAACCGTAACAAAAACGGTCATCTGTATATTAAAGTCCGCGCCGCACATTGCGGCGACAAGACCTCCCGCCGCTCCGATAGCAAACCATATACTGACAAGCTGATATGTAACCGCTTCAAGAATAACAAAAAGTATTATTCCTATAAGCCATATTATTAATACAGCGTCCATCTCTATACCTCCTTTTATATATTATATCATATTCCTTTCAAGAAGTCAATAGTAAATTTATTTACTACCACATGTATTAAATTTATATCTTATGATACTATAAATATATAATGAAAATGAGTGGTGTTTTTATGAAATACAGAAAAATAATGAAAGATTTACGCGAAGACAATGATTTGACTCAAACCGCGGTCGCGGAGATATTGGGCACTTCGCAAACCATGTACGCCAGATATGAACGAGGCGCAAATGAACTTCCAATAAGACACATGATTACGCTATGCAGGCTATACAATGTATCAGCCGATTATTTTCTCGGTCTAAACGAAGAATAACGAAAACAGTTTCTTGAGCTACAGCTTAGAGGCTGTTTTTTCTTTAATACGCAATATAAATTTAAAATATTTTCAGAAAATCTATCACACTTTTTTCTTAATTACATATTATATATCAAAAGAATACAGAGGTGGGATATATGCTTAATTTTTGCATGCGGGGGTGTTCCAAAGCAGTAGGTCTTGCATCGCTTTCCTTCTGTCTGGGAGTAATCGCGGGCGCGTTTCTTCCTATAGC
>CAJTPP010000046.1:0-9014 GCA_910578235.1 uncultured Clostridia bacterium
AAGCGCCGCGGCAGACTCAATGGTACGAATACCGTTACGGCTTTCTATACGCTCAATCAGATGATCACGTCCGGGATCATCTGTAGCCGCATATACCAAATCAATACACGCCTGATCAATAGACACAGGATCAACTGAAATTAAAATACCTATATCTTTCATACAAGGATCTTCCGCTACAGCGCAGCAGTCGCAGTCAACCGACATATTACTCATAACATTTATATATACAATATTATCGTCAAAATATTGCGCAACCGATGCTGCCGCAGCCATAGAGTCAAGAAACGCATTATGATCGGACGACCATATCTCCTCGGGCACACCCGCTCCATGTATATACGCTTTACCCGCCGACGAAGCTGTGCCTATAGATATCTGTTTAAGCGCTCCTCCGTATCCTCCCATAGGATGTCCTTTAAAATGAGCAAGAACCAGCATAGAATTATAATCAGACAGATTTTTGCCGACATAGTTTTTCTTAATTTGCTTTCCGTTCGGAATATCAAGCTCAATATCAGGCCCCTCAGCATCCAGTAAATCCACAGGATAATACTTGTTCCAGCCGTGTGCCTTTAGTGTTTTCAAATGCTTTTCCGTTGTGTTGCGGGCGCCGTCATAAGCAGTATTGCACTCTACAGCTGTACCGTTTACATGTTCTATAACAGGCCTCCAAAATTCAGGCTTCAAAAAATTCTGATTACCTTCCTCACCCGAATGAATTTTACCAGCCACTTTTCCTTTAAGCTCTTTTCCTAATTTTTTATACATTTCAAGCACATTTTCAGGAGATATAATTTTTGAAAAATAAACTTTTGATTTCATATATAATTCCTCCTCACTAAATCATTTCCGCAGAAAACACAGGGCTTCTTCTTTATTTAAGAAGAAACCCTGCTACATTCTTATTTTACGACTATATTAACCAGTTTATTCGGAACCGCTATAACCTTGACAACATTTTTACCCTCAATAAGAGACTTAATCTTATCTGTATTCATTGCCACCTCCTGGGTTCCGTCATTATCAAGTCCCGCAGGAATCATAAGCTTATCTCTGATTTTTCCGTTTATCTGCACAACAATTTCAATCTCGTCATCCACAGTCTTTTTCTCATCATATTGCGGCCACGGCTGCAATGAAAGCAATTCGCCGTTTCCGTAAGTCAGCCATAACTCCTCCGTCATATGTGGAGCCACAGGATTCAGAAGCGTTATAAGAGTTTTATACTCATCCTTTGTAACTGAACCTTTCTTAGAAAAATCATTCACGAGACTCATCATTGCCGCAATAGCCGTATTAAACTTCATTCTCTCGAAATCCTCGCCTACTTTTTTGATTGTCTTGTTCACCGTCTTTTCGAGATCCTGACTATAACCCTCGGTATTGTTTACAATTGACTGCAAATTCCATACCCTTTCAAGGAATTTGTAGCATCCCTTAAGCCCTTGCTGAGACCACGGTGTTGACTGATCAAACGCGCCGATAAACATCTCATATGTCCTGAAAGCATCCGCTCCGAATTCATTTACAACATCATCAGGATTTACTACATTGCCGCGTGACTTTGACATTTTTTCATTATTCTCACCCAAAATCATTCCGTGAGAAGTACGCTTCATATACGGCTCCTTTGTCGGCACTACTCCTATATCGTACAGGAACTTGTGCCAGAAGCGCGAATACAGAAGATGCAGAGTTGTATGCTCCATACCACCGTTATACCAGTCGACAGGCGACCAATAATCCAGAGCTTCTTTAGACGCTAACGCGTCATTATTATGCGGATCCATATATCTGAGAAAATACCAGCTTGAACCTGCCCATTGAGGCATTGTATCCGTTTCTCTCTGAGCCTTGCCGCCGCAGTGCGGACATGTCGTTTCTATCCAGTCATACGCTTTCGCCAACGGCGACTCACCGTTTTCACCCGGTTCAAACGTATCAATCTCAGGCAGTTCAAGCGGGAGCTCGTCTTCGGGAATTGGTACCCATCCGCATTTATCACAATGTACAAGAGGAATAGGCTCTCCCCAGTAACGCTGACGTGAAAATACCCAGTCACGCAGCTTAAAATTAACCTTTCTTTCGCCTAATCCCTGCTTTTCAAGCCAGTCTATCATAGCCGGAATTGCTTCCTTGACCGGCAGTCCGTTAAGAAAATCCGAATTAACCATATTACCCTTGTAAACATCGGTATAGGCTTCTTCCTGAACATCTTTTCCGCCGGATACCACCTCAATGATCGGCAGATTAAATTTCTTGGCAAAGTCCCAGTCACGGCTGTCGTGAGCAGGAACCGCCATGATTGCTCCCGTACCATAAGTCACAAGCACATAGTCAGAAATAAATACAGGCAGCTTCGCTCCGTTTGCCGGATTAACCGCGTAAATCCCTTCAAGCTTTACTCCTGTCTTATCCTTGGCAAGCTCTGTACGCTCAAACTCGGATTTTTTCGCGGCCTCAGCCTTATATTTCGTCACCTCGTCATAATTGCTTATGCTGTCCTTCATCTTTTCAACAAGCGGATGCTCAGGCGACATAACCGTATAAGTAGCGCCAAACAGCGTGTCTGCGCGTGTGGTATACACAACCATCTCGTCACCTGTGGAAAGCTTAAACTTAACCTCCGCGCCCTCGCTTCTGCCTATCCAATTCTTCTGCTGTGTCTTGATTTTTTCAAGATACTCGACATCATCGAGATCATCAATAAGACGCTGAGCATATTCTGTAATTTTCAGCATCCACTGACTTTTGCGTTTCTGCACAACCTCACTGCCGCATCTCTCGCATACCCCGTTTACAACCTCCTCATTGGATAGTCCTACCTTACAGCCTGTACACCAATTTATGGGCATCTCCTGCTTATACGCAAGTCCGCGCTTAAACAATTGGAGGAAAATCCACTGTGTCCATTTATAATAATTCGGATCGGTTGTATTAATCTCTCTTGACCAGTCAAAAGAAAATCCCAGCATTTTAAGCTGACGCGTAAAATTCGCAATATTTTTCTCAGTAACAATTTTAGGATGAACCTTATTTTTTATCGCAAAATTTTCCGTCGGAAGTCCGAACGCGTCCCAGCCGATCGGATACAGAACATTATACCCCTCCATACGCCGCTTTCTTGCTATTATATCAAGAGCCGTATAGCTTCTCGGATGTCCTACATGCAATCCGGCTCCTGACGGGTACGGAAACTCAATCATAGTAAAATATTTAGGCTTTTTACTGTTTGTCTCAGCGTGAAAAGCGCCTGTTTCTTCCCATTTATCCTGCCATTTTTTCTCAAACGCTTTAAAATTATAGCTTTCCATTTGTATTTAAACTCCTTTGTATTTTGTTTTCTTACACAGTTTATTCATCAGCGGTCTCACCGACGTTATCCCATAGCCGTTCAATCGCATAAAATTCTCTGATTTCCTGCTGCATTACATGCACGATCACATCACCGTAATCCATCAAAATCCATGATCCGCCGCGATATCCCTCTTTATGATTTAACACAAAGCCGGCCTCCTCCATTTTTTCCTCAACCTCGTCAACACACGCTCTGACCTGCACAGTCGACTGACATGACGAAATTATGAAATAATCTCCGAGTGATGTCTGCTCCGACACATCAAGCACCTCAATATTCCCCGCTTTCTTGTCGTCAAGAGCTTTTGTGATTATCTCAACCTTTTTATTATTGCCCATGCTAACCCCTCTTTTCCTGCTTTTTATTTAAAATCAAATCATTCCACATATAAATCATATTTGGATGTATAACTCCCAGTCTGCTGTATTGGAGCATAAACTGCTGCCTGACACTCCGCAAAACCGCCTCGTCCAGATCTTTTTTCAGCGCTGCGCGGAGCTCGTCCACCCCGTCAAAATCACGGCCTTCTTCTGTCATATCCGCAATATAAACTATCTTTTCAAGCAAAGTCATTCCCGCTCTGCCTACAGTATGATATCTTATCGCGTTTAAAATATCTGTATCGTCAATTCCATATTCCGTTCTTACAATTTCCGCCCCAAGAAACCCGTGAATTGCGGCGGGACAATCGAGCGTTGCCCTATCAAGCATGACGCCTTTTTTTTCACAAAGCTCTATCTGTTCACCGACAGAATAACATTTCGCACAGTCATGAAGAAGTCCCGCCGTATACGCCTTATCCGTATCCGCTCCGTAAAACGAAGCAAGCCTTTTTGCTTCCTCAGCGACGCCTATACTGTGCTTATACCGTTTTTCATTCAATACTTTCTTTAATTGCTCTTTCATTTCTGTTCACCGTACAAATTATATTTCTCAATATATTCCAGCACACTGTCAGGAAGCATATATCTTACCGACTTACCGTCTCTCAGACGTTTTCTTATTTCTGTTGAAGAAATTTCTATAACCGGCGCGTTAAGAGGATAAATATTTTCCCCAAAAACACCGCGCATGCGCTCCACCTCACGTTTCATGACTTCTCTTGATTTCCTCGGAAATACAAGAAGCGCGCACATTGTCAGTATTTCCTCAGGTCTGTACCACCCCGGCAAATCCTCCAGCGAGTCCTCACCTATTATAAAAAACAGCTCGTCACAGGGATATTTTTCCGAAAGATACCTCAGCGTATTGACACTATAGGATTTTTCTTTCCTTTTTATTTCAAAGTCGTCATCCTCAAAAGCGTCATTTCCGCTTATGGCAATATGAGTCATCTGATATCTGTGCTCAGATGATATTACATCCGGTTTATGAGGAGGATTACCTCCGGTTATGAATATCACTCTGTCCAGAGCATATTCCTCCATTGCCATTTCGGCAATCAACAGATGCGCGTTATGCACAGGATTGAACGTGCCGCCCATTATACCTGTTCTCATCTCTTCGGGAGCTCTATTTTTCTGTATTTTTCATCATCAGACCTGCGATAGACAATAAACTTGTTTCCGATCGCCTGCACAGGCTCAGCACCGAGTTTTTCAGCCACACCGTTACAGGTATCTCTGGTATCAAGGAATGCTGTCTCAAGAATATGCACCTTTAATATTTCACGCTTATTAAGCGCTTTATCAACACCATCTAAAAAAGCTTCTGTCACACCTTCCTTGCCGATCTGAAATATAGGTTCAAGCTCATGCGACATTTTTCTTAGATATGCTCTTTGTTTGCTTGTTATCATTATATCCTCCGAGATTAAATTTAATTATAAATATACATTATTTATTATAGCATTTTATATCCACGGTGTCAACCTGCCGACAGGAAAAGTTATCCATACTTTCCTAATACAAAAAACAACAGACAGTTGATTACATTCTGTCTGTTGTCATTTTTTATGTATGCGTTATATTTTGCAGCCACACTCCCTTTTTAACAAGCACAAAGCCTATAATGCATTTTATAAAATCGGCGGCCTGTACCATGGCGAGTATCCATACCGCGTAAATCGCCGTATAACGGCTGAGAAGAAACGCAACAGGAACACTTACGCACCACATAAACACACTGTCAAACAGAAAAGTAACAATAGTCTTTCCTCCCGAACGCAGTGTAAAATATGTCGCGTGCATAAAAGCATTCTGCGGCATAAACACTGCCTGTACCATAATGAATCGCACCGCCAGTCCGCGCGCCTGCTCCGTTGTATTATACAAATTCGGAAACAGCGGCGCTGCGGCAAACATCAGCGCCGCCACAATTATACAGCTGAAAACCGAAAACGCAATAATTTTATTATCCGTATCTCTCGCTTTTTCCATTTTACCAGCACCCAAAAGCTGTCCCACTATAATGGCGACGGCATCACCCAGAGCTATAAACACTACATTAAACAAATTGTTAATAGTATTGGCAATATTAAGTCCCGCAATAACGCTCAAGCCCCGTATCGAATAGCACTGTGTGAGCATAGCCACACCCGCCGACCACATTGTTTCATTCAACAGCAGCGGCGCTCCTTTAATAAAATAATTTTTCACCAGCGCCGCGGGCACTTTAAGCGTTTTATAAAGCCCCTCCACATACGGATTTTTTTCTTTATGTCTGTGCGTCCATATAACAACCACTGTCATTTCAACATAACGCGAAAGCACAGTCGCAATAGCCGCGCCTGCCACGCCCATAACAGGAAATCCGAATTTGCCGTATATCAATATATAGTTAAACGTAAGATTTACAGCTACAGCCGCAATTCCCGCTTTCATAGGCACCAGCGTTTCACCGCATTCACGCAGAGTGGTAGAGTACATCTGCTGAACCATAAACGCCGGCAATCCGGCAAGCATGATCAGCATATACGTTCTGCCATACATAAGAGCGGACTGTAAATCACCGCCGTCACTGCTTCCGTTCAGATAAAGCGATATAAGGTTTCTGCCGAAAAAGGCGAACACAAATACCGCGCCCAATGTGAGTATCAAGGCCATCCACAGTTTATATCTGAACGTATGGCGTATACCCTCGTTATTATTTTCACCGTAATACTGAGCGGTAAAAATCCCCGCCCCGGACAGTCCGCCGAAAATGCACAAATAGTACACCATCATAAGCTGATTGACTATCGCCACACCGGACATCTGTTCCGTTCCGATCTGCCCTACCATTATATTGTCAAGCAGACTTACAAAATTAGTTATTCCGTTTTGTATCATTATAGGAACCGCCACCGCCAGAACCATACGGTAAAATCTGCGGTCTCCTATAAACTTCTTCGCAATATTTCTCATAAATTATTATCCTCGTATTTTTCTCAATGTAAATCATGCACCAATATTATCTGTTGTCAAATTTATACATCATTGTCGCCGCCTCGGCGCGTCGTATATTGTTATTCGGCAGAATTGTGTTGTCCTCATAACCGTTTATAACGCCCAGCGTATACAACTTTCCAACACCGTCAGCGGCCCACTGCGGTATAGCGTCATTATCAGCAAACGGAAGCTCTGACATCGTAATGTCATTACCAATAAGCCGTCCCAGTATTGTCATGACCTCCGCGCGGGTTATGTTATCATTCGGAGCGAAAGCCGTTCCGTCATCTCCGACACGTCCGTTGATTATGCCCATACTGTATGCGGCCTTAACCGCTCCCGCGGCCCACTGCGGTATATCCCTCAAATCGGTAAAATTGAGCGTTACATTTTCATATTCAGATAAATCTGTCTTTTCATAGCTCATAATCATCGATGCAAACTCGGCACGCGTCATATTATTGTCAGGCTTAAAGACCATTCTTCCATCCTCCTCCTGACCGCTTATTATGCCAGAAGCCGCCATCTCTGTGATTATATCCCGCGCCCAGTGACTGTCAGTATCCGCAAAGGGACTCGGCGCTGACGGATAGTCAGAAATATGCACAGGAATTTCTTTCGTGACTCCTCCCGCGCTTACTCTTATCACTCCATCCTCGTTCACAGTATTTGCAAGGGTAAAAATACCATCTTCTGTAATAGTGCCTATATTACCCTCTACCTCCCATGTGTACAGTCTGTTGTTAGACAGCAGCTCCGTATTGTTCACATACGACGCCGCTGAAAGAGCCAGCTGTAATTCCTCATTTGCCTCAGTGTTTATTGATGTTATTTCCTTCCAGTCAGCCTCGTTATATATCTTTATTTCCTCGGGCGTTTCATATACATTATATAGTTTTGTCTGAACATCGCCGTCATCTGAGTACATAATAATATTTACGTCTCCGGTTCCGCTCAGATACAGGTTTCCGCTTTCATCAATTGTACTGTCCGTGCTTGTTTCCGCTCGGAATTTAATGTTATACGGCTCTTCCATTTTATAATTTGCCGTATCATACGCGCTCTCTATTTTTATGCTTGTCCCCATGCCAGACAGATAATTGGTGTTACCCGCGTCGGCAAGATTAATAATCCACGGAATATTTGTTCTTTCACGATTATCTTTCAGGAATATAAAGTTTGCCACACTTCTCAGATAACCGTCTGACGGCGAATTTACCACCATAGACGAGTCATTACCCGGGAAAAATGCTGAAATCACAGTAGACCCGCCGCCGTCAAGATTTATAGCGTCAATACAGCCAAGCTCTACCATGCGCTGAGCCAGCGTCCGAAGCTGCGCTCCGTAGCTGTGTCCCGACTGCCTGCCGTCAAGCGTATAGAAAATAATATTGCCGTCTTCTTTTATTCCGACAGCAGTTCTCGGCGCCGCTCCCGCCTCGAAATCCGTTCTTGCTTCTCCGTTTGCCACAAGCCGCCCTCCGACAGTACTGACAGCGTTTTCCGCGCTTGTCCACGTACCGTCGTCACCAAGCGCCTCGTTTGCGATGGTAAGCTCCTGCCCTGTTCTCAGACGGCTCAGAAAATCATAACACTCACTGTCACCGCTTGTATCCATGACAAACACAAATTTACCATCCGGAATATCAATTGCTCCGTCATAAATGAAAATATCGTCTACAGTCACCGTCATTGTTTCATTTATATGCAGTCTGCCCTCTTTCGGAGAACAGATTACAAATATACAGTTTGACGCGGTCTTTGTAGAGCTTCCGAACTTATCCGTAAGCAGATATACGGGATCAAAGCCAGCCTGACACCATTTATTTATATACATTATATCAATTTTCTTTTCACCGTCTGAAAGAGATGTTTTTATATCAAGCCAGCGGATAAAGCCTGTACCGTCGCTTCTGAAACCGACAGCGTCCTGTCCACCGTATTCCTTTGATATAATTTCACCGTCCGCAATTGTATAGCCCATAGGTATGCCTGTTTTAAAAGAAAAATAATCGGCGTTTATTCCAACAAGCGGTCTTAAACCGTTATCCTCCATGTATTTTTCAGCCTGTTTTACGGTTCTTGTGCCCCATATACTTTTTCCGTTTATAATTACCGGCACAGCCTCGCTGTTCGGAGTATATTCGACGTAATATTCATTCTGCTTCCCCACGCTGTCTGATGTAAACTGAACATTATGGAAGTATGTATACGCCCCCATATATGTGCTCCAACCACCTGTCTGCGTGCCGAGTACCTCGGCTTTTGCCGCGGCGCCCCAAGTA
>CAJTPP010000046.1:9024-14153 GCA_910578235.1 uncultured Clostridia bacterium
CCGCTGCCACAAGCATTGTATATAACAAAATTTTTTTTCTCACTTAATCTTTCCTCCTACATAACACATATAGTTAGTATACCACATATTTTCTATTATGTAAAACTCAAATCTTGGAATTTATAAAAAATTTAAAAACATTAAACTTTATAATCTTTTTAAAATAAGCTTTCGGCACAACTAAATAAAATTTATAATAAATGTCAGCAATAGTTAAAAACGTTGACTTTGTTTCTCATACCTTTGTTATAAATTTCTGGAATGAGTTATGTCGCAGCAAAAATTGAAGTCACGTTTTTATGCGCGGTTTCGGCTGCGCATTTTTATTGTGCAAATACACAAATATTATCATTTATGTATAATTTTTCTTGTATAATAGTATTTTGTGTGTTATAATACATATTGCGATACAGGTTAATACTATCATTCACGGGTTTACGTTGTCAAAAACGTATGCTTTAATTTGTCATTCCGTGTTTGGTATGATCTGTATCGCAACAGAAATTGAAGCTGCGTTTTTATGCGCGGCTTCGGCTGCGCATTTTTTATTGCGTGAAAATATAAGGAAAAGCGGTGTGGCATATGCGTTTAAAAATACCATAGTATTATAACACACTAACTTCAATATTGCTACATATCTAAAAAATACATCTCAATGATGCGGCTCAATTATTTTTACACATACGAAAAGGCTGTCAGCGACAGCCTTTTTACTTCTCTTATTTTATATTGCTTGATCCGAGCAATCCGTGATATTTCATATAATCCTGCGGATTTGTGCTGATAATTCTGTCCACAATCCCGTCAACTATTTCAAGCGTCACATTATCGTACATTTTTATATGACGCTGGCGTATCTGCGTGTTATCAAAAAATACCACGTCTGTAGGCACTACCGAATATATCATTTTTTCTTTTCCTCCCTCTGCTTTGCTATAAGCTCATACATTTTTTCAAGCGCGTCCTTCAGTCCGCCCATTTCATTTATAAGCCCGCTTTCCACCGCCTTTTGAGCAAACAAAATACTTCCCACATCATTTGCTATTTCCTCAGTACTGAGCATGAGTCGTTTGAATTCCTCATGAGATATATTGGAATTTGACACCACAAATTCAATGATCCTCTCCTGCATATTCTGAAAATACTGAAATGTCTGCATAACGCCTATAACAACACCGCTCATACGAAGCGGATGCACTGTCATTGTGGCTGTAGGAGCGATAAACGAATAATTTGTCGCTACGGCAAGCGGCACTCCTATACTGTGTCCGCCTCCAAGAACCAGTGACACCGTGGGTTTGCTCATACCCGCAATCATTTCCGCAATCGCAAGTCCCGCCTCAACGTCGCCTCCCACTGTATTTAAAAGCACCATAAGCCCGTCAATCTCCGGATCCTCCTCAACCGCAATGAGCTGAGGAAGAACATGCTCATATTTCGTCGTCTTGTTCTGCGGTGGCAGTGTCATATGTCCCTCTACCTGACCGATTATATTAAGACAATGTATATTTCCGCGCGGATTTTTCGTCTCCACGCTGCCGAATTCCGTTATATTTTTCCGCTCCTGTTCCGCTACTGAGCTTTCTTCTTCGTTATCTTCTATCATATCCTGTTCCTCCGTATTTAATAAGGTATATTTTATTATAAATAAATTATGACTATTTTATTCTAAAACCGTTGACAAAATAAATACTCGGTGTTATAATGATAAAAATCATTTGGAGGTTTTCTGTATGAACAGCAAATTTTCAAAACTTAATAATGTCATGCCTATGCTTTAGAGTTTTGTCTTGAACGTAATTTTCAGCCGCGTCAGAGACAAAGCCCTCATTGGCGTGGCTGTAGGATATCCGCCTTGCAGTCCACACGGTTTGCAGGGTGTTTTTTATTTTTTAGTAAAGGAGCATTTTTTATGAAACACAAAGGCACACAAAAAATCGAAACAAAACGGCTTATATTACGGCCATTCAAACTATCTGACGCTGAACATATGTTTAAAAACTGGGCTAATGACAGCAATGTCACAAAATATCTGACATGGCCGCCACATGAAAGCGCGGATCTAACTGTAAAGCTGCTTACAGAATGGATACCTCTATATAAAAACGCCGATTACTATCAGTGGTGCATAGAGTTTAAAGATATCTCACAGGCAATAGGCTCTATATCCGTTGTCAATATATCGGAAGAAACCGAAGCCGTTGAAATAGGCTATTGTATCGGGAAAGCATACTGGAATAAAGGCATAACAAGCGAGGCGCTTTCAGCGTTAATTAAGTTTTTCTTTGATGACGTCGGGATAAACCGTATACAGGCCCATCATGATGTAAATAATCCCAATTCAGGCCGGGTAATGGCAAAGTGCGGATTAAAATATGAAGGCACGCTTATTCAGGCCGCGCGCAATCAGCAGGGATTATGTGATATATGCGTCTACGGATTAATAAGACAAGATTACGATTTGGCTTGTAAAAACCATAGATATATGTTATAATTTTATGCATGCAAAGAAAGGAGCGGTACATATGCCGATTAAAATACCTGATAAGCTTCCGGCTACAAAACAGCTTAGAAATGAAAACATCTTTGTCATGAGCGAAAAAAAGGCAATGCATCAGGATATACGTCCGCTTAGAATTGTAATTGTAAATCTGATGCCAACCAAGATAACAACAGAAACACAGCTTTTAAGGCTTCTGTCCAACTCTCCGCTGCAAGTTGAGATAGATTTTCTGCAAATGGACTCTCACAAGTCGAAAAACACACCGGCAGAACATCTTTCCACATTTTATAAAACATTTGACGAAATAAAAAATTCCAAATATGACGGAATGATTATCACAGGAGCGCCGGTTGAAAACATGAAATTTGAGGCTGTTGACTACTGGAATGAGCTTGTCACAATAATGGACTGGTCAACAACACACGTAACCTCCACGCTTCACATATGCTGGGCGGCCTTTGCCGGTCTTTACTATCATTACGGAGTACCTAAACACCCATTGTCTCAAAAATGCTCAGGCGTTTTTAAGCACAGAATAAACCGCCGCACCGCAAAGCTTCTGCGCGGATTTGACAATGAGTTTTACGCCCCGCACTCACGCAACACGGAAGTGCTCAGGGAGGATATCGACAAGGTAAAGGAGCTTGAAATACTTGCGGAGTCTAAGGAAGCCGGTATTTACATCATATTTACCAAAGGCGGCAGACGTATTTTTGTGACAGGTCATTCAGAGTATGACGCAACTACTTTACGCGATGAGTATTTTAGGGACATTGAACGCGGTATTAATCCGTCAGTTCCCAAACACTATTTCCCACACGACGATCCGTCCAGACGCCCGGTTGTTCGTTGGCGTTCGCATGCAAATCTGCTGTTTTCCAACTGGCTCAACTACTTTGTATATCAAATTACGCCTTATGATATAGACAGCATTAAATAAACATAAAAAATCTGACCTGTACGGTCAGATTTTTTATGTTATGACTGTAATATATAATTCAATCCATCCTCAAACGCTTCAATATCCTCATCCGCTTTAACTCCGGCCACAAGACGAATGGCCTCGTCAATTGATTTACGCGATAAAAGCTTTGTTTTGGCAGACATTGCTCCAAGCATAACCATATTTATCAGTTTACTGTTCTTTACCGCCGCCTCTCCTACTGTAATCATCTCAGCAGTTGTGTCGCAGCGGTTCGCAAATGAACTGTCTGTTATAATTTTCTCTTTTACACTGTCTTTGAATTTATCAAGAGACGGATAATTCATCGCTATAAGTATATCCGCAGTTTTGAATGTCGGCGAGCTGATTTCACTGTCAGATATTACCACCTGACAATTCGCTGTACCGCCTCTCATTTCAGGCCCGTAAGACGGAAGCCATGACACCTCATAACCGTCATTCACAGCGGCCTGAGCAAGTATTTTCCCCGCAAACAGAACACCCTGTCCTCCAAATCCAGCTATAATAATTTTACATTCCATATTTATTCTCCAAACTTATCACAAAATACTCCCAGCGGAAAATATTCCGCCATCTCCGTCCCTATCCTTTTAACCGCGTCCTGAGTGCTCATTTTCCAGTTTGTCGGACACGCCGACAGAAGTTCTATAAATGAATAAGCATTATGATTTATCTGATATTCTATCGCTTTTTTCACTGCCTTTTTAGCCGCGCGTATATGAGGAACTGTGTCAAGAGCGCACCGTTCTATATACGACGGTCCTGTCACTTGTGACAGTATTTCGCACATTTTCAGCGGATAGCCCTGCGTAAATGGGTCACGTCCGCACGGTGTTGTCTGGGTAACCTGACCCGGAAGTGTCGTAGGCGCCATCTGTCCGCCCGTCCTACCATAAATAGTATTATTGATAAATACTACTGTAACAGCCTCGCCTCTTGCCGCCATATGGATAGTCTCAGCTGTTCCGATTGCAGCCAGATCTCCGTCACCCTGATATGACAGTACCACGCTGTCAGGCATACATCTTTTTACACCTGTCGCCACAGACGGTGCTCTGCCGTGAGCCGCCTCCATAACGTCACACTCAAAATAATCATAAGCCTCCACAGCACAGCCTACAGGTACAACCATCACGGTTTTATCCAGAATTCCCAGTTCGTCAATCGCTTCGCCTATAATTCTGTGGGCAATACCGTGTCCGCAGCCGGGACAATAGTGAAAAGACGTGTCTATTATTGAATCGGGTTTTTTACATATTGTTTTCATGCGCTATCCTCCTGATTTCCTCCAGTATCTCATCCTCGTCCGGCAGCATACCGCCGCAGCGTCCGTAAAAATCCACATTAACTCTTCCGTTAACCGCAAGACGCACATCCTCCACCATCTGTCCGCGGCTCATTTCCACGCACAGAACCGACTTCATCTCTCTGTCAAACGCTTTTTCGGGAAACGGCCACAATACTTTCGGCCTTATCATTCCCACATTTATTCCCTCGTCTATCGCCCGCACAATAGCCGCCTTCGCTATACGCGCGGCAATTCCGTAAGCCGTAACAATAATGTCAGCGCTGTCTGTATTGTATTCTTCCCATTCCTGAAGCTTTGAGCGTACCTCGCAATATTTTTTCTCCTGAATTATATTAACTTCCTCAAGATCTTCA
>CAJTPP010000046.1:14202-16128 GCA_910578235.1 uncultured Clostridia bacterium
CCCGCCTCTGCCGCACGCTGCCCACAGCTTATCATAATGTTCCACCTTCGGGAGCTTGTCAAGATCAACCTTTTCCATCATCTGACCAACTATTCCATCGGCCAGAAGCATTACGGGCATACGCCATTTATCAGCCAAATTAAATGCGCGGACAGTAAATTCCGCCATCTCCTGAGCGCTTGACGGCGCCAGAACAATAAGATGATAATCTCCGTGACCGCCGCCCTTTGTCGCCTGAAAATAGTCGGACTGCGCCGCCTGTATTCCCCCGCGTCCCGGGCCCGCCCGCATTACATTCACTATCACGCATGGCAAATCGCCGGCCGCAATATAGCTTATTCCCTCCTGCTTCAAGCTTATGCCCGGAGACGATGAGCTTGTCATTACACGAAATCCCGCGCCTGCCGCCCCATAAACCATATTAATAGCGCTTACCTCGCTCTCCGCCTGTAAAAATACGCCGCCATGCTTTGGAAGATGCTCCGCCAGATACGCGGCAATTTCAGTCTGAGGTGTTATAGGATAACCAAAAAAGCATTTCATTCCTGAATATATGGCCGCATACGCAACCGCTTCATTGCCCTTCATAAGCTTCTTCATTTGTCATCATCCTTTCCGATTGTAATAGCAATATCAGGACACACCGTATAACAGGAACCGCAGCCAATACATTCTCCCTTAACAGACGCGCAGCCTCTTCCATACGCCGTTATTTCATCCAAATCTATATGTATTATCCCTTTGGGACATACAGCCGCGCACAATCCGCACGCTTTACATTTATTTTTATCTATCAAAACATTGAACATAAAAATCCTATAGCCTTTCTGCCCGCAAATACTGATATAGCCTTATCTGCGGGCCGATAAGGCGTCAAATTGCTCCTGTCAGAATTGTTCTATATTTTAGAATTATATTCTTAACTATTATCATTATATCAAATTCTCCCATATAATGCAAAGGTTTTTTAATGTATTTTTCACAAAAAATTTTACATACACTATATTTCACAAATATTGCGCCAATATTGTTTTTTTCCTGTTTTTCTCAAAAAAAAATGCGCTTCAAAAACCGACTGATCTTTGATACGCATATTTTCCGGCAAAACTGCCTCCTATTTATTTTTTTCAGCGTTTAATATAAACTGCACATTCTTGCTTTCTATACTGTTAAGATTACTGTTATCATCACTGTAATTATAGTTAGGATTTATTTTATACCATGACTTGGAAGTGAAATAATCACTATATTCAGCCGTCTGGAATTTCCTCCCGTGGCGGGCGTATATCTCATTTCTCGCCAGCGCAAGATCATATTTAGACATACCTTTAATATCACTGTCTGTAAGGAGTCTTATCCCTGACTCAGGCAAAAGATAGTCGCTTCCGTCATATCCTGTCATGCTTGTTATCTCGTAAACAGTGTTTCCATTATATGTCACTGATGTTGGATTTGCGGTGATTGTAAAACGCTTATTTTTTATCTGCTCTGTGGTGCTGCCTGCCGATACGTTGGCATAATATCTTGTACCGCCTGAAACAAACGTCATAAGATACTTGCCTGTACCTGAATTATAAATAACTTCTCCGCCGGTACTCAGCTGTGACGAGATATTATTAGACGCTATACCGCTGTTTGCAACATTCTGAGAGGTTTGTCCTCCCCCGCCTGTGCCTGACGCGGATACCGAACCAGACGATGCTCCCGAGCTGTTACCCTTATTTGAGGATGAAGCTCCTGACGATGATGAGCCTGCTGATGATCCTCTGCCGGACGATCCAGACGACGGTCTGCCCGATGATGATGAATTATTTGTGTTAGAATTACCGGTAGCCGACCATGATGCGCCATCCGATGATGCTTCAGCTTCTCTGTATGGTTCAACCGTCACCAAAGGCTCGGGATTTACTGTCACTGACGGCGTTA
>CAJTPP010000046.1:16160-20252 GCA_910578235.1 uncultured Clostridia bacterium
AGGTGCCGGAGTTGCTGTCGTTCCTGGCCGACCGTCTATATTCTGCGCCACATAATACGCGCCAATCCCCGCAGCGGCAACAGCAAGCGCGCAAATAAGCGCTATCACCATTATTCTGTTCCGCCTCTGTCTCAAACGCTTTTCATTTCTGCGCCGTTCTATTTCCGAAAGCTGCTTTTTTTTGTCCTCAAGCATCTTTTCCATCTGCTTACGGCGTCGTTTTTCATTATCATCAAAAATTTCTTCCGTGCCGACGTCCTCGCCCACAAGACTTGTTTCAACAATATCGTTAATTACTTCGGAATTAACGATCTGAGTATCTTCACTCACCTGTTCAGTCTCAGCGCCAACACCTGTTTTTGCTCCGCAAAATTCACACTCTGTAGAGTTATCCGGAATTTGCGCGCCACATATTTTACATAACATTAAATCTATCCTCCGATTTTAAAACTTTTACTCCTATACACAAAGTATTATACAATTTTCTGCGTTTCAAATCAATATCAGCGATATTATGTATCTGTTACAATAAGAATACAAATCCTTTATTTTCTATATTTTACCCATTTTACTAAATTACATAACAAAATAAGGACAGTTGACCATGCAATCCTATACATGCCAAGCGCATATTATATCTTTAAGGAGGTTTTGCTTATGTTCGGCTTATTCTTTGAATGGATTCAGACAATTCTTATACTTACGGGTTATGTAAGCGGCAGCGCGGCTTTCCCTAAACCTTTAAGCAGCGCGGAAGAGAAAAAATATCTTGAGGAATACGCAAACGGCAGCGAGGACGCAAAAAATATACTTATTGAGCGTAATTTACGGCTTGTCGCTCATATCGCAAAAAAATATTCTGACGAAAAAAATCTTGAGGATCTCATTTCAATCGGCACCATAGGACTGATAAAAGGCATAAATACATTTAAACCGTCAAAAAACCCCAAGCTCTCAACTTACATCTCCAGGTGCATAGAAAACGCTATGCCTACACAACGGCTCCCGCCCGACTAAAATATGATGACTTGGAATATTTACGGTTAAATAGCAATATATTCTTCGCGCCTACATTCAAGGATAATGTATATAACTATAAACTTATCTATATACATTCTTTCCCTGTAAAAGTATGCCATACCATTGTGGAAACATTTGAATACTATCAAATGCTTCATGATTTCTCTTTGTGTGTCACAACGGCAGATAAATTAAAATTTTACAGATTATCAAACAACTATTTTCAAGAAGATATCGCAAAGTTCTTAAATATATCACGAACACAGTATGGGTTTTATGAAGAACGCAAGGAATCCTGTTGCGCTTTAGAATATTTAGAAAAAATATCTTCTTTATATAATATTCCAGTCGAGCATTTAATGGATGATTATCACAATTTCCTATATAGAAGTGATACAAATAAATTAAAAGTTATACGAAAAATATGAAATTAACTTCAAGAAAGTTTGCTAATATGTTTAATGTAGCTAATTCAACTATACTTGATTGGGAACATGCCCATAATATTCCAACACGCAAAAGTTTTAATAAAATTAAAATGATATTTAAAGATTTATTTTAAATAAAAATCATTCTCAAAAAAAAACGAACATTCATGCTTTGATTGCATAGACGTCCGTTTTTTGAGAATGATTACAACTTAATAATGTAGTTTATTATATCATTATTCAAAAAAATCAATATTTTTCCACTCTAAATTTTTTTTACTATCCTATAGGTTCTATAAAGAATATATTAGCATTTAAACATCTAATAAATAGATATAATTTCTTTACAGTCATATTACAATTCTTTTTCTATTCTTGTTAATATTTCTATCTTTTTAGACTTTGAACATTGCAGTTTGTTTAAATATTCCCTAATAATACTTGCGTGCAAATTTGCAATAAGCTTTTCTGTATTTCTTTCACTTTCATCATCCGTAGCTTTATGTAAAATAACATTCATAGGCATCCCTCCAAACAACAATTAGCTTATATACTATTTAATGCTCATAAACGTATTTTAATAACTATTTTTTTAATTATTTCATATATGTTATTTTTCCTCTGACTTTTACTCTGCTTATATATTCACACCGTATCCCTTCTTCCAACGAAATTCCTAATTCTATCAGTTTTTTCCTCATATATCCGGCCAGCTCAATACCGTGATGTAATATTATATCCAACTACTACATACTCTCTCTTCTAATAGGCAATAAGTGTAAATATCCAAATAATTCGTTCATATTCTGTTCTTTGCCGCTCTTTCTTGATATTACAACTTGCCTAAAAGTATTTTCCCACTCCTTGGCGTTTTTACAAAAGATTATGCCGTCCTGACAAGCATTATATAATTCATCTGTAATACTATTTTGAAATAATAACTTTCCCACCGATACTCTTGCTCTATTGACACTGCCTTTATATAAGGTGACGCCCTTTGCGGAACCAGTATAAACAAAATATGATTTTGAACGGATTACCAATAGACCATTATGCGTTGAAAATGCCTTATGCCTGAATAATGGTAAAAGCATTGCTGCCGACTGACCTATATCCGAGGTTATAAATCTAACTGCCGACATAAATGTACACCCATATAACCGAGTAGGATGCAATGCTACAACATCATCATAAGCATCAAGCAGTTTTTCCTGTGATTCAGGTAACTCCCATAAAGCAAAAGTATATTCATAGTTATTTTCGCATTCAATAAATGATACCTCTCCAAATTTCTCTTTAAGCGTCTTAATGGTAACATCAAGCAATTCCTTATGATAGCAATGCACATATCTTTCCTTGTCGAATATTTATATTAATCTGCAACGCAGTCTTATAAAAAGCAAAAAAATAACAGATTATTGCTACTAATAGCTCATAATCTGTTATAAATTCATTTAATTGGTATAATCCTTTGCTTAGAATTATAAACTTCATATAATATATCTTAATTTCTACATATTGTCAATAACATTTCTTACATTCTGCTCTCTGTCGTTCCCTCGTTAAAGGCAAGTAAAATATTCTCAGGACTATCATAATAAAAACTGCTGTTATAATCATCTATTTTACCGCTTACAAATGAACTATACGCCTCTATCAGTGAACTGATAATATCCATCGACTTCTCTTCAGCTATGCCAAGAATAAGACGCTTATATACTTTCCCTATATCCCAATGCGTAGGTATATTAAACCGCGCATTTGATATATTATCAAAATTTCCGTTCTTTATTCCGGCTTTACATATAAGCTCATCTGCCACATTATTTATATCCTCACAATGATATACGTCAGCAAGATTATATATCTTTCTAAGACATTCTTCTCCTAATGTATTTACTATATCACATCTGTAATTTTTTGTCTTGCGCGCAATCAATTCAATTAAGCTGCATACGAAGAATAAATCATTTGACTTTTTATCTTCCCTTCCTGTCATAAAGATACCTCCTCTGATGAATGAAACCGAATATACTTCAAAGCCGCATCGCTGCAGAAAACAACTTGATGTATTGGATATTTGAATTTTGCCAGTACCCAAAACTGTTCTCCGGTTATTTAGCCGGATATATAATCCGCAATATAATTATATATTTGGTCATCTGCCATAGCTCCAATTACTATATCATAATTATGAGTTTTTCCCGCTCTGCAATCAATAATAAAATTGAGCCATTCTTCACTCATAGTCTTGAATTCCAGAATTTTTAAATTGTCCGGCATACGAAGTATATAGCTATTAACAATAGGAGTATCATATCTTTTAGCCCACCTTTGAGCTTGTTCTTTTATCATCGTGCAATAAAATCCATTTCCGAAGTCTTTTGTCTTCTTATTTTGAGGAATTTTCGGATGTTGAATTTCCATATAACTTCCGTGATACACAATTGTCATTTCTTCTATACACTCCTTTCATAATTCTTATGCTCTTTTCGATGCTTGTTGTTTCCACGACAAAACTCCTATGCCAAATTCCATACCATCATTAGGATTATACTTTGTAACAACCTCATTTTGTTTCTTACAAGCTTCTCTTCCTGACAGCCTGTTTTCTGCAACATCAATATAAATTCCGAATAATTCA
>CAJTPP010000047.1:0-3827 GCA_910578235.1 uncultured Clostridia bacterium
ATGAAACTGTTGACAAAAAGCCTCTTACAGACCAAGCGTTGCTTACTATTTTAATTGAATTTAATGATGTAGAAATAAAATATGGGAGTGAGTTTTGGAGTAAGCAGATGTTTTTAGATGAGCCTGGTGCGCTCAGTGTTGTGAACTATTGGAAAGAAAATGCAAATGGGAAAGAAATATTTACACCTGTAGATACTTCAGGGTTAAAAGACAAAGTTGGAAATGAGGGTATAGTAAGTGTTGGAGAATATACTGATACAAAATATATAATTAAAGCGGTTTCAGATGGGGTTGTTCAAGTTTATTTTGATATGCCACATCCTGCTAAAACATGGAATGATAACATTCAAGAAACGAATAATGTTGTTTTGATGGCAGTAAAATCATTGGAAGAACATTTTGACTTTTCTATTGAGAAGCCGCATATTGTAACAATATTTGCAGGTTATGATATGCTTATAGGTTCAGGAGCAGGAGAAGGACAGGTGCAAGGGCATACGTCAGGAACTACAATAGAACTATCAAGTGGAATAAACCTTGGCACATATACTGTTCAAGGGGAAAGACTGAATGAAAATGTGCCTGCAGGTATAGGTGTTATTTGCCATGAGCTTGGACATTCAGTTTTTAACTTGCCGGATTTGTATTTTAGTAGAACAGCAAACGGACCAAGTAATAGTGTTGCGGAGTATAGTCTTATGTCAGAAGGGAATTTTGGAAGAAGATATGACCCCATAGATTGGAATAAAAACTATGACAACCCTTATGCACAATATTATGGACATGTACCTGTGCATTTAGATCCGTGGTGCAAGATAAAATGTGGTTTTATAACGCCTATACTTGTGAATGATTGGGAAGGAGATATAAACAGTATATCTGATGTGATTGATGATAGTAAATATAACATAATTAAAGTTCAAAGCAAGGCAGACCCTAAACAATACTTTTTAATTGAAAACCGTCAACTGACAGGTTTTGATAAAGGGTTAGAGCCAATAAATACTCATGATATTTACCCATATAATAATCTTTTTAATGGTGGGATTTTAATATATCATATTGATGAAAATGTTAATTATATTCATAATAATGACGCAGAAATGCATCTATTTATGAATATTGAACGAAGCAATAACGGAAATGCTTATGACCCAAAACCTCACATGTGGGCTTATTTGAATAAGAACGGCAGAAATGGGTTTAATCACGAAACAGAGCCAAATTCTAATTTTCATCAAGCAAAATCACGAGGGGAGAAATGTTCGTCATTAAAAGATTGTCATCCGCAAACGATTGAAAGCGGAATATCAATAGAAGTATTAGACGAAAGCAGTTCGTCAATGCGAGTAAGAATTCGCGTCGATGATGAATATAAAATAAAAGAAAGCAACGAAACATTTTCGGATATTTTCCCTGATATAAATTTCTGTAATGCTGTTATTGATATTCTAAAGAAAGATGACAGCATTGAAAGAAATCCGAATGATGTTATATCAACAGAAGATTGGTTAAAAATTTTGTTAATCGAAAGACTATCTTTGAATGATTGCAATATTGAAGATTTGACAGGTATTCAGAATTTTTCAAAATTGACTACCCTTTACTGCAAGAATAACAAGTTAACAAAATTAGATCTTAGTAAAAATCCAATGCTTATGAATGTGAGTTGCAGTAATAATGAACTAACAGAATTAGATATAACAAAATGTGAAAAATTATTATACTTTCATTGTGAAAATAATTTGTTAAAAGAACTTGATTTATCTGGAAATACGAACTTATTACAACTGTATTGCTTTGGAAATCAGTTAGAGGAATTAAACCTTAAAAATAATTTGGATTTAGGCACATTACATTGTTATGATAACTATATGAATGGCAATTATGAGTTATCCATATATAAGTTTGATAAGTTTGATAAGGTATTTGGAATAGCTGAGAGTTCTAAGTTTAAATATTCACCACAAAAAACATTGATTGAAACACCGACACCAACGGCAGAGCCAACACCAACAGCAGAGTCAAGTCCGACACCAACGGCAGAGCCAAGCCCAACACCAACGGTAAATCCAACTATGCCACCGATAATTAATGATAACAAAGTGGAGTTTATAGAACTTGATAGTAATACTGTTTTAGCGACACTTATGTTTAGTGATGGGAATTTACCTAAGTTAGAAAATATATTGATGTTTGTATCATATAAAGATGAAACCGGTAATCTAATGCGTGTGCAAATGCCACAACCGATCGGATTGTATGCTTTATTTAAAGTACCAGAGGAATTAAATGATTGTGATATAGAGGTATATGTTTGGGATAAAAATATGAGACCGCTTATGGAAGTGCAGAGATTTACAGAATAACAGATGAATATACATAAAGACAGCAATTTGTTCATATTGAACGCATTGCTGTCTCTATTAGATTTAACACATATTTTATTGGTATAAAAAATTATTCTTCTGTTTCAGAGATATCAGGGGTTTCGTTATCGTCAGTTACAAGCTCCATACGGTTGATTGACACCTCATAGGCGGTCTTTGTGACTGACTCCTCTTCGCTGATGCGTTTCTGATAGGTTCTTGACTGAATACGTCCCCAGATTTTTACGTTATCGCCGATTTCAAGATTTTTTGCAAAACGCGCATTACGTCCCCATGCGATTATGGGTATGTAATCGGATTTGTTATAGCTGCGGTTGACAGCGAGTAAAAGATCGGTAATTTCGCGGCCGAACGGTGTTGTGCGGTAAACGGGTTTTTTGCATATAAAGCCGTTCAGATAAAGTGTGTTTGGGTTTTTGTTTTCTATACCGTCATAGGGGACGATGTCCTTTGCAAAAACCGTAAGAACAAGCCTGTTGTCACCGTTTTCATAGCTGTTGTAGGAACGGAACTGACCTGTAACCTCAACACTGTCGCCTATTTTGAAGCTGCCGTCCATTATAAGTCTTTCCGATACCATTATGCGTACATCATCCGCGGTGCCGCTCAGACGCGGAACTTTAACTGTGCAGGTGTAAAATTTTTCGGCGTAGATTTCGTGATTAAAGAGAAATTCATCCTCAATGGTGCCTATTATAGATGCCTGATTATTTGATAGATTGTTATCCATGTGTAGAAACCTCCTCTGTTGTATTTAAATTATAAGTCATCATCAAGTTATATTTATTCCGTTTCATACAGTTTTATTCATATTAATTACCAATATTTTATTCGGATATGCAATAGTAATAATCAATATATTTGTAAAATTATAATATATTTTTTTGTATTATAAGTCTTTGGTTTGAGAATAAAAGTATTTAATATTATTTGTATAGTAATAATTATGTTAATATTATCATATTTTAATAGTAATTTCAATAATATATAATACTTTTGGTGAAAATGATGAGAGCAGAATTTAAAGATAATTATATAAAAATGGGATTAAAAATATCATATTACAGAAAGATAAAATCATTAACACAAGCTGAATTGGCTGAAAAATTGAACTGTGATGTGTCTTTTATAGGACAGATAGAGGCGCCTAATATTTATAAGGCAATATCATTGGACACTCTTTTTAGGATTGCTGATGCTTTAGAGATGCCGGCGTATAAGCTGTTAATTTTTGATGATTAAAATTCAGAGCTGTTTGATCGGCTCTTTTTTTGTAAAATGCTTTTAATTATGTAAGTTTTTTCTTGACAAAATTATATGAAAATGCGATAATAATTAAATGGAGTAATTTTTCTTCCGAAATATCATTAATGAAAGGGTGTGTATTTATGACAGCGATTAAAATAGCGGCTCTCGCGCTTGGACTGGCGGCGCTTT
>CAJTPP010000047.1:3850-9115 GCA_910578235.1 uncultured Clostridia bacterium
AGAACGTATTAAAAAAAGAGCCGATACAGGGAATGGTTCTGCGAGTCAAATACATCGCGCTTGCATTGGCGGTTATCGCGTTTATGACAGTAATCATTTCAGGAAGATAAAGGAGATAAAAATAAAATGGAAGACACAAAAAATATAGCAAAAAATTATAATCCGGCGGAGTTTGAGGACAGGCTTTACAATGAATGGATGGAAAAGGGATATTTTCACGCTGAGGCTGATAAAACAAAAAAACCCTTTACAATTGTAATTCCGCCTCCGAATGTAACAGGACAGCTTCATATGGGACACGCTCTTGATGAAACTTTGCAGGATATTTTAATTCGATACAAGCGTATGCAGGGCTACAGCGCGCTTTGGCTGCCCGGCACAGATCATGCGGGTATCGCGACACAGGCCAAGGTTGAAGCGGAAATACGTGAAAAAGAAGGACTTTCCCGATATGACCTCGGACGTGAACAGTTCCTTGAACGCGTGTGGGATTGGAAAAAAGAATACGGCGGCAGAATTATAAATCAGCTGAAAAAAATCGGCTCGTCCTGCGACTGGGAAAGAGAACGCTTTACCATGGACGAGGGTTTGTCAAAGGCCGTAAAAGAAGTGTTTGTCAATCTTTATAACAAAGGACTTATTTATCAGGGATCAAGAATAATCAACTGGTGTCCGCACTGTATAACCGCACTTTCGGATGTCGAGGTTGAGCATGCGGAGCAGGCAGGACATTTCTGGCATATAAAGTACCCGATTAAGGATAGCGGCGATTTTGTTATAATCGCTACAACCCGTCCGGAAACACTGTTCGGCGATACGGCTGTCGCTGTAAATCCTGGCGATGAGCGCTATAAGAACTTAATAGGAAAAATGCTTATACTGCCGCTTACAGACCGTGAAATACCTGTTGTGGCGGATGAATATGTTGACAAGGATTTCGGTACGGGCTGCGTTAAAATTACGCCCGCTCATGATCCTAACGACTTTGAGGTGGGTCAGCGTCATAATTTGGAGCAGATCAAGGTTATGAATGATGATGCTACAATGAATTCATACGCCGGTAAGTACGAGGGTATGGACAGATATGAATGCCGAAAGGCTATGATTAAAGATCTTGACGAAATGGGACTTCTCGTAAAGGTGGAGGATCACAGTCATAATGTGGGACAATGTCAGCGCTGCGGTACAACGGTTGAGCCGATTGTGTCAAAGCAGTGGTTTGTTAAGATGAAGCCGCTTGCCAAGCCGGCTATTGACGCTGTAAAGAATAAAGAAACAGAATTTGTTCCTGAGCATTTTGAAAAGGTATATTTCCACTGGCTTGAAAATATCCGCGACTGGTGCATATCGCGTCAGCTTTGGTGGGGGCATAGAATACCGGCTTTTTACTGCGACGACTGCGGTGAAATGATTGTTACAAAGGATGACAAGGCGGTATGTTCTAAATGCGGTAAGGAAATGCGTCAGGACTCCGATACGCTTGATACCTGGTTTTCCTCGGCGCTGTGGCCGTTTTCAACGCTCGGATGGCCTGACAATAATGATGATTTAGATTATTTCTACCCGACAAGCGTGCTTGTGACAGGTTATGATATAATTCCGTTTTGGGTAATGCGTATGATGTTTTCCGCGCTGGAGCATACAGGCAAGGCGCCGTTTAAGCATGTGTTTATACACGGTCTTGTGCGCGACAGCCAGGGCAGAAAAATGAGCAAGTCTCTGGGTAACGGTATTGATCCGCTCGAAATTGTGGATCAGTACGGCGCAGACGCGCTTCGTTTTACTCTCGCCACAGGTAATGCACCGGGTAACGATATGCGTTTCTATATAGAGAGGGTAGAGGCGAGCCGTAATTTCGCAAATAAAATCTGGAACGCATCGCGGTTTACATTGATGAACCTGGATATTACTGAAAAC
This sequence comes from uncultured Clostridia bacterium, assembly GCA_910578235.1. Taxonomy (GTDB): domain Bacteria; phylum Bacillota; class Clostridia; order UBA1381; family UBA1381; genus Hominilimicola. The sequence goes on from CAJTPP010000047.1 coordinate 5,768, forward strand.
AAGCTGCCTGACATACGGGAGTTACAGCTTGAGGACAGATGGATTTTATCGAAGTATAATGACGTTGTGAAAACTGTTACGGAAAATCTTGATAAATTCGAGCTTGGTATAGCGCTGTCTAATCTTTATGACTTTATATGGGAGAGCTTCTGTGATTGGTATATTGAGCTTGTAAAACCGAGACTGTTTGATAAGGAAAACCCGACAGCAAAGACCGCGCAGTATGTTCTGACATATGTGCTTTCAAACACAATGAAGCTGCTGCATCCGTTTATGCCGTTTATCACCGAGGAAATATGGCAGCATCTTCCGCATGAGGGTGAAAGCATTATGATCAGTGAATGGCCTGAGTATGACGGCAAGCTGAATTTTCCGTCAGACGCTCAGAGCATGGAGCTGATTATGCAGTCAATTTCTTCCATAAGAAACCGCAGGGCAGAAATGAATGTTCCGCCGTCAAAGAAAGCCAAAGTTATTATTGTTACTGATAAGACAGAGGTTTTTGAACAGGGGACGGCGTTTTTTGAAAAGCTTGCGTCCGCAAGCGAGACGGTTGTACAGAAGGATAGGAGCGGTATAAGCGATAATGCTGTTAATATTGTTGTTCCGTCTGCTGAAATTTATCTTCCGCTTGACGAGCTTGTGGATAAAACGAAAGAGCTTGAAAGACTGAGAGGAGAAAAGAAAAAGCTTGAGGGTGAAATCAAACGCGTAGAGGGCAAGCTTAATAATCCGGGCTTTGTGAACAAGGCTCCCGCCAAGGTTGTTGAAGAGGAAAAAGCGAAAGGCGAGAAATATAAGGAAATGCTTGAAAAGGTATTGGAAAGTATTAAATCAATGGATAAAATTTGATATAAAAACAGATGGCTTGGTTGAGAAAGGTCATCTGTTTTTTAAGCGTTGAAAAAGAGTAAAAAAATCATGGAAAAACGCTTATAAAATTATGAAAAATTTCTCTTGAAAAATGTTGGACAATGTGGTATTCTAATGAATGATTTTGTTATTTTAATAACAAAGAAATATTTTTTACGGGGGTAGAAGAACCCTGAAAAGGAGGAATTTTTAATGTTGGCGGCACAGATTTTAGCTGTTTTGATTTTCGTGGTAATGTTTTTGCTTATTATTACAGAGAAAATTGAACGTCATTATGTAACGCTTGCGAGCGGACTGCTTACGCTGGTTTTTGTGTTTGGAGTTTGCATGCAAAGCATGAGCGCTATTTGGGAAACGCTCAATATTCAGAATATTTTTACACTTGGCTTCTGGTACAGCGCGGGAGAAGCGGCGGAGGAGTCGAGCGGGATTAACTGGGCCACGATAATTTTTATCGCAGGTATGATGGTCATGGTTGAAGGCATGGCGAAGGCGGGTTTTTTCAGATGGCTGTGTATGCGTCTTGCAAAGCTTGTAAATTACAAGACGACGGCGCTGTTTATAACATTTATGATTATGTCGGCAATTCTCGCTATGTTTATTGACAGTATTACGGTTATTCTGTTCCTTGCGGCGGTAACGGTAGAGCTTGCCCAGCTTTTGAAGTTTAATCCGATACCTATGATACTTGCGGAAATTTTCTGCGCGAACCTTGGCGGAAGCGCCACAATGTGCGGAGATCCGCCCAATATCATAATCGGCACGTCTCTGGGTTATTCCTTTGGCGATTTTATTTCAAATACCGGACTGATTGCGGGTGTCGCGCTTGTGTTTGTGTTATTTTATTTTTACATAGTATTCCGTAAGGAATTGCAAGGAAGCGGAAAAAACGTCATTGATATTGCGGCTTTGCCAAAACCTGAAGAGGCTATAACAGATAAAAGAAGCTTTATTATAAGTACTGTGATTTTTATTATTGCGGTAGTTTTACTTATAACACACGCTCAGTCACATTTGACTGTGGCGTTTATAGGGTTGTTTATAGCAATCATAACGATACTCACATCAATGAAAAACGCAAAGGAAATAATGTCAAAGGTTGATTATAAAACGCTGTTGTTTTTTATAGGATTATTTGTTGTTGTGGGCGGTCTTGAACAAACGGGTATACTTACCGCAGTGGCAGATTTTATAGGCAAAATAAGCGGCGGAAATCTTATGCTTATGATTGCTATTATAATATGGGTTTCAGCTTTTGCCAGCGCGTTTGTAGACAATATTCCGTTTGCGGCGACTATGATACCCGTTATAAGCTCGCTTGCGCAGACAGTGCCGGGAGTTGATCTTAAAGTGCTTGCATGGGCGTTGTCAATGGGAACAGATATTGGTGGAAGCGCAACGCCGATTGGGGCGTCGGCAAATGTTGTGGGAACATCGGTAGCGGCAAAGGAGGGTTATCCTGTCGGTTGGGGAACCTATTGCAGAAAGGCCGTTCCGGCTACTGTACTGGTGCTGATAGTGTCCACAATATGTATTTTTGTAAGATATTGTTAAGGAGGAATTTGTAATATGTCAGAACAGTTAATTATTTCGATAGGCCGCGAATACGGAAGCGGCGGTCATGATATTGCGGACGAGCTTGCGAAAAGATTTGGACTTGAAGTATATGACGTGAATATTCTGCGCGAGATTGCGGTTGAAAAAAACCTTGACGCATCGTTGCTGGAAAAGTATGACGAAGTTCCGAAAAGACATTTTATATCAAGAAATGTACGGGGTTACAGCAATTCTCCGGAGGAGAATATAGCTAATATACAGTTTGAGTTTTTGCAGAAAAAGGCAAAGGAGGGTAAATCCTTTGTTGTAGTGGGACGCTGCTCAGAAACAATATTGAAGGACTATAAAGGGCTTATTACAATATTTGTTCTCGCGGACAGAGACGTTAAAATAGAAAGGGTATCGACCATACGTAAAATGTCAGTGGCAGAGGCGGAAGCTACAATGAACCGTCATGACAGAAAGAGAAAGGAATATCATAATTATTACTGTACGGGTAAATGGGGAGATTCAAGAAATTATGATATTTCCATTAACAGCAGTAAGCTCGGTATAGCCGATACGGCTGATTATCTTGAGCAATACATAAAGGCGCGTATTGATAAGAATAAATAAGCTGAAAAAATGCATCCTGAAAGTGTTTAACTCCGGATGCATTTTTTATAATACAGAATTGTTGTACGATATATTACTTTAGAATTTCGTCAATAGCGTTTAATTCATCTGTTGTAAAATCAAGCTTGTTAAGAGCGGAGGTGTTTTCGATTATCTGCGATGGCTTGGATGCTCCGAGCAGAACGCTTGTGAGTCTGCCGCCTCGTAAATTCCAAGCGCATGCCATTTGTGCGAGGGATTGACCTCTGTTTTCGGCAATGGCGTTCAGTTTTATTATTTTATCGATTTTGTCGGCGGTTATAC
>CAJTPP010000047.1:9136-20070 GCA_910578235.1 uncultured Clostridia bacterium
AAGGAATGGCGAGCTTTTAGCCGCTCTTGAGTCAGCGGGGACGCCGTTTATATATTTGTTTGTCAGCATACCCTGAGCAAGCGGACAGAAAGAAATTGATCCGATCCCCTCCTCAGTAAGCACATCCTGAAGTCCGTGCTCAATCTGTCGTTCAAACATATTATAGCGAGGCTGATGAATGAGTAGGGGAGTGCCGAGTGACTTCATGATATGCGACATCTGTTTTGTCTGTTCGGCGTTATAGTTTGACACACCGACATACAGAGCTTTACCGCTGCGGACAATATGATCAAGAGCCGTAGCTGTTTCTTCCATAGGAGTTTCAGGATCAGGGCGGTGGTGATAAAAAATATCAACATATTCAAGTCCCAGTCTTTTCAGGCTTTGGTCAAGGCTTGCGATAAGATATTTTCTTGAGCCGTGATCACCGTAAGGACCGTCCCACATTTCGTATCCCGCTTTGGTGGAAATGAGAATTTCATCACGATAGGGGGCGAATTCATTTTTCATAACCTTGCCGAAGTTTTCTTCCGCGCTTCCCGGATATGGGCCGTAATTATTTGCAAGATCAAAATGAGTAATGCCGAGGTCAAAGGCGGTTGTAAGCATAGCGACCATATTGTTATAATTATCGCCGCTGCCGAAATTATGCCATAAACCGAGTGAAAATGCCGGAAGCTTGAGACCGCTGTTGCCGGAACGGTTGTATTTCATATTTTCATATCGTTTTTCATTTGCAATGTACATAATTATAAATTCCTTTCATACTAATAATATATTTATCGTAATTATAACAGAGTATTTACGGCTGTGTCAACATAATTTAATTAAATTTTGAGACGCTTGTTTCTTGACAAAACAGAAGCGTGAGAGTATAATTTTAATATGGAAAAAACGTGATCTGATGATATTGATAGGGGTTTAAATATGAGAAGGAATGTATCTGTTTTTGTAAACGGAATAATGGCGGGCGTATTGCTTGCCATAGGCTGCGCGGCGAGTATGTGCGCGGAGTCAAAGGCGCTGGGAGCCTTTTTGTTTAGTCTTGGTCTGTTTGCGATAATAACCTTTGATTTCGGACTTTATACAGGCAAAGCCGGATATATGGCGCTAAAACCGCCATTGTACATAAAAGAAGTTATTTTGACGTTTTTCGGCAATGCTACTGGAACGGCGATAGGAGGAACTCTGCTGCATGTTACGCGTTTTGGTAATTCTTTTGCCATTAAAGCTTCTGAAATTATTGATGTAAAGTTCTCGGATAATCTAATAAGCATATTTGCGCTGGCAGTGTTCTGCGGAATACTTATGTTTGCCGCTGTGGACGGAAACAGAAAGTGCAGAGAAAAAAGAAATTATGCGGGAGCGCTTTTTTCAGCGGTTGTGCCTGTCATGGTTTTTATAGTGTGCAGTTTTAATCATTGTGTCGCTGATATGGCGTACTTTTTTATAAGCGGCTGCTCTCACGCGGCTGAAGCACCTGTGTATTTTCTTATGGCGGTGATAGGAAACGCTGTCGGATGCATGGCGATACCTGTGATGAAAAAGCTTGCCGCAAAAAAATAATTGTATGGTAAATCAGCCTCTTTGCAAATGCATGGAGGTTGATTTTCAAATAATTATAGTAAAATTGTCAAAAAATTAAAAAAATGCTTGACTTATTATGGTATGGGTGGTATAATAAATGTACTCGAACGAAAGTTCTTTTTTTTATGTGTAGAATGAAAGAACGGATATACAAAATGCGGAGGTGTTAAAAGATGAGAGTAAAGATTACATTGGCGTGCAGCGAATGCAAGCAGAGAAATTATAACACAATGAAGAATAAGAAGAATGATCCTGACAGACTTGAAATGAACAAATACTGCAAGTTCTGCAGAAAGCACACTCTTCACAAGGAAACTAAATAATTTGATTGAGTAAGGATGTGTAAAAATGGCTGATACAAATTTAACAAACACAAAAAAAGTAAGCTTTGGTACCAAGGTGAAAAGATTTTTTAAGGATACCAAGGCCGAGCTTAAAAAGGTCACATGGCCTACGAAGGAACAGCTTATTCATAACACAGGCGTGATTATTGTATTTATTATTCTGATTGCAGTCATTCTGTCGGCTCTTGATCTTGGATTTGGACAATTATTTGCAAAGCTGACAAATATACTGTAATTTTGTCAGACAAGCAGTCAGGAAGGAGAACGGTTATGGCAGAAGAAGCAAAATGGTATGTGGCTCACACATACTCAGGTTATGAAAACAAGGTTATGGCCAATATAGAGAAGTCTGTTGAAAACCGTGGCATGCAGGATTTAATTCTCGATGTAAAAGTACCTACTGAAGATGTTGTCGAGGACAAAAACGGCGTAAAGAAAGTTGTGAAACGCAAGATTTTCCCCGGCTATGTTGTTGTAAAAATGGTAATGACAGACGAAAGCTGGTATATTGTAAGAAATACCCGCGGTGTTACCGGTTTTGTAGGCCCCGGCTCGAAGCCTGTTCCTCTTTCGGATGAAGAAGTTGAACGTATGGGCGTTGAAGTAATCCGCATGAAAGAGATTGATTTTGCTATAGGTGACACTGTTTCTATTAAGTCAGGCCCTATGGAAGGATTTTCGGGTAAGGTTACGAGCATTAATAATGAAACGCGCAAGATTAATGTCGCGGTTTCAATGTTCGGACGCGAAACTCCTGTTGAGATTGACTATACACAGGTTGAACACATTGAATAGTTGATAAATTATTGTTAATTGACGCATAGGACGCGTTGATTATATATCCCTCTGGTAACAGTGGGAGGGCGATAAGCCCGCAATTACCACATATAGCGTTAAGCTATGATTTTTCAAGGAGGTGGCCATTATGGCACAAAAGGTTGCAGGTTATATTAAATTACAAATTCCTGCCGGCAAAGCAACTCCGGCACCACCGGTTGGACCGGCTCTTGGTCAGCACGGTGTAAACATTATGCAGTTTGCAAAGGAATTTAACGAGAAGACAGCAAAGGACGCAGGTTTGATTATTCCCGTAGTTATTACGGTATATGCTGACCGTTCTTTCTCATTCGTAACAAAGACACCGCCGGCTGCGGTTCTTATCAAGAAAGCTTGTAAGATTGACAGCGGATCAGGTGTTCCTAACAAGACAAAGGTAGCTACAATTTCAAAGGCTGATCTTCAGGCTATCGCAGAGCAGAAGATGCCTGACCTTAACGCCGCAAGTTTAGAGGCGGCTATGAGCATGATAGCCGGTACTTGCAGAAGTATGGGCGTTCTTATCGGTGATTAATCGCCGGAGAGGTAACTAATTTGTTAAGACAGGTGGGAGAGAGTTATCTCGTTTGACCACGAAGGAGGATACGAAATGTTTAGAGGAAAGAATTATAAAGACAGCGTAAAGCTTGTTGACAAGTCAAAGCTTTATGATACAAACGAGGCTATGGACCTTGTTACAAAGACAGCTAAGGCTAAGTTTGATGAGACTGTTGAGGCTCATGTAAGACTTGGCGTTGACTCAAGACACGCTGACCAACAGGTCAGAGGTGCGATTGTGCTTCCGCATGGTACAGGTAAAACTTCAAAGGTTTTGGTATTCGCTAAGGGACCAAAGGCTGATGAGGCACAGGCTGCCGGCGCCGATTATGTGGGCGAGGCTGAGCTTGTTCAGAAAATTCAGGGTGAAAACTGGTTTGATTTTGACGTTGTTGTCGCAACTCCCGATATGATGGGTGTTGTGGGCCGTCTTGGTAAAGTGCTTGGTCCTAAGGGACTTATGCCTTCGCCGAAAGCCGGTACTGTAACAATGGACGTTACAAAGGCAGTTAACGAAATTAAGGCAGGTAAGGTTGAGTACAGACTTGACAAGACTAATATTATTCACTGCCCGATAGGTAAGGCGTCTTTCGGCGCGCAGAAGCTTCAGGAAAATTTTGAGGCACTTATGGGCGCTATTATAAAGGCTAAGCCTGCTGCCGCAAAAGGCCAGTATTTGAAGAGTGTTGTTATCGCATCGACAATGGGCCCCGGTATAAAGGTTAATCAGTCAAAGCTTGGCTAATTTAAGAATATAAAAACCGCTCTTTTGAGCGGTTTTTGTTGTTTTTATATAAATTTATACGAAATATAAAAAAGCCTTGACAAGCTATGGAAGTTGTGGTATACTATAACAGTTGAAAATCCGTAGACAGTCGGCAGTTGACGGCATAAGCCGCAGACATAAGTCCTACCGAGGGTGTTTAGTAATGATTATTACAGGCTCTTGGTTTATGCTGAGAGTCTTTCTTTTATGGGTAAGGCATTGCTTTTGGATTTTCAAAGGTAATAACTTACAGGAGGTGAAAAGAATATGCCAAGTGAAAAGGTTTTAGAAGCAAAGAAAGCACAGGTTGCTGAGGTTACAGAGGTTCTTAAAAATGCGCAGACAGGTGTTCTTGTAGATTACCGCGGTCTTACAGTTGAGGAGGATACAAATCTTAGAATAAAGCTTAGAGAAGCTAATGTTAAGTATTTTGTAATGAAGAATACACTTCTTCTCCGCGCTGCTAAGGAGGTAGGTCTTGAGGCTCTTGAGGAAGCGCTTCACGGACCGACAGCGATTGCAGTTTCATCAGAAGATGCGGTTGCTCCGGCAAAGGTTCTTTCAGATTTTGCGAAGGACAACGAAAAGCTTGAGATTAAATCAGGCTTCATGGACGGCGCGGTAATGTCTCTTGATGAGATTAAGAAGCTTGCCGCTACACCGAATATGGAAACATTGATTGCAAAGATGATGGGAAGCTTAAATTCTCCTATATCATCTCTTGCGAGAACTCTTGCCGCTATTGCTGACGGCGGAGTTGAAATTCCGGATCTTATAGCGAAGAAGAATGCGGAAGAAGCACCGGTTGAAGAGGCTGCTCCGGCTGAAGAAGCGAAAGCGGAAGAAACACCGGCTGAGGAGGCTGCTCCGGCTGAAGAAGCAAAAGCAGAAGAAGCACCGGCTGAGGAAGCGGATGCTGAATAATTTACCGAAAACAAGTTATATAAAATAGGAGGAAAATAAAATGGCAGATATTAATGCAATTCTTGATTCAATTAAGGAATTAAAGCTACTTGAAGTTGCTGAATTAGTAAAGTTAATGGAAGATGAGTTCGGCGTAAGTGCTGCAGCTCCTGTAATGGTTGCGGGCGGCGCGGCTGAAGGCGGCGCAGCTGCTGACGAGAAGTCAGAGTTTGATGTTGTACTTGCAGACGCGGGCGCTTCAAAGCTTGGCGTTATTAAAGTTGTAAGAGAGATTACAGGTCTTGGGCTTAAGGAAGCAAAGGCTCTTGTTGACGGCGCTCCAGGCACAGTTAAGGAAGCTGTTGCTAAGGAAGAGGCTGAGTCAATGAAGGCTAAGCTTGAAGAAGCAGGCGCTAAGGTAGAATTGAAGTAATTTAACTCTGATGTGTGTTATCAGCGTTCGGGAGCTTGTTTATGACAATTGATGTTTCAACAATACTTAAAGAAATAGGCGACAGGATAGAATTAGACGGTGAAGTTTATCTGTCTGATACTGATTTTCTTGGAGAGCTTTATCATTTTGACAAACCGTTAAGGATAGCAGGTCATATTTCGAATACTGGCAGTTGTCTCATACTGACTGCGGAATGTACAGGTTATGTAAATACCCGGTGCGCGAGATGTATGAAAGACATCACAGTGCCGGTTGAGTTTGAGATAGATGAAAGTCTCGCTCAGGATGATGGGAAAGAGTCTTATGATGATGATGTTATACTGTTCGGAGATGTTAATATTGATATAGATGATATAGCCGCGGATAATTTCCTTATGAATGTTGAGGGGAAGTATTTGTGCGGTGAGGACTGCAAAGGTCTTTGCCCAAAGTGCGGATCTGATCTTAATAAGGGTGATTGCGGTTGTAATAGTGAAAACATTGATCCGAGATGGTCGGCGCTGATAGATATTATGAATAAAGATAAGTAAACGACAGTCAGAGAGAATTATGGAGGTGTAATTATGGCAGTACCTAAGGGTAAAGTTTCAAAAGCCAGAAGAAATAAAAGACGTGCTAACTGGAAGCTTACTGTGCCTAATATGGTAGAGTGCCCACAGTGCCACGAATTTAAGATGCCTCATAAGGTTTGTAAGTTCTGCGGATATTACAAAGGCAGGGAAGTTATAAAAGTTGAGGATTAATTCGGCTTGTTAATTAAAAGAGAATGCTTACGCATTCTCTTTTTTAATAATTTTTTATTATAATTTTCGCAATTTCCAGCAGCATTTTTCGTTGTGAATTATTCATGCTGTCAAAAATTTCCGCTAATTCGCCATTTAAAAAATTTTTTTCCGCTACGTTGACTCCGGTGAGAAAATAGGTTATATCACAGTGAAGTTCCAGAGAGATTTTTGACAGTGTATCCAGATTGATATGTGTTATTCCGCGTTCAATCTGACTTATGTATCCTACAGAAAAACCAAGTTTTTCAGCAAGTTTTTCTTGTGTGAGGGTGTGCTTGCATCGTTGTTCTTTTATTCGCTGTCCTATAATACCATAATCAATATTCATACTAATACCTCTTATATTTGCTATATTTAGTATGTTCATTATATAAGTAATATATAAACGGATAAAGACAGTAATAACTAAATATTTAGTTATTACTGTTGACAAACTGTCAAAAATAATATATAATTTTAATATAGAAGTTTATAAGGAGCAGTAATATGAAGAAAAAATCACTTTTTTATCTGTTATTGGTGATGCTTGCGGCAGGTTTTGCGGGACTGATTTCCACAGTGGTAATAGCTGCGGTTTTAGGCGGAGCAAAGGCATCGGCTGCAGATTTTTCGGGTATGACTTTTATTAATATGAGTGTTGTCATGTTTATGGGAGTAGTGTACATCTGTTTTATATTTATTGTGTTACTGCTGATTATTTCAAAAATAGGTTTAGGGAATATTGTCTTGTTTATAAAAAGTAAAAAACATAAGGATGAGAAATAACGTGTTGCTCAATAAAGCAATACGTTATTTTTTGGTATTGTTACATAAATATAACAAATGTAACAATTGTGTTGCATTAATGTATTAATCTTGTAAGGTAAAACAGATTGAATTTATGAATGGCTTGTGTTATAATTAGCTACAAGATATTGGTAAGGATAAAGGTCTGAAGCACAAAATGTTGTGGATGGCATAAGTATACATTTGCACCGAAAACGCCGCAAAGTCAGATATATGCGTATATGGTGCAGATTTTTTTCGGCCTGAGATAGGCCGTAACCACAATATATGGTATATTGAAGAAAGGGAAGGAACTATGAAGGTACAAAAGCGTGACGGCCGAATTGTTACATATGAGGCGGATAAAATAACTGCCGCCATTAAAAAGGCGAATGTAGAGGTCGAAAATTCTCAGAAAGCAAATGAGGATCTTATTTATGAAGCTATTGAGAATGTGGAAAAAACGACCGGAGACGTTATACCTGTTGAAATGATTCAGGATATAATAGAAAAAACTCTTGTAGGTCATAACAAGTATGTGCTTGCCAAGAAGTACATGATTTACAGATATCAGCGCAGCCTTTTGAGAAAATCAAACACGACAGACGAATCTATCCTGAAGCTTATCAGAAACGAGAATAAGGAGCTTGCGGAGGAAAATTCAAATAAAAATACTGCTCATGCTTCGACGCAGCGCGACTATATTGCGGGCGAGGTTTCGAGAGATGTTACGAAGCGTCTGCTGCTGCCCGAGCATATAACGATGGCGCACGAGAACGGAGTGCTTCATTTTCATGACGCGGATTATTTTATTCAGCCGATTTTTAACTGCTGTCTGATTAATATTCAGGATATGCTTGATAACGGCACGGTTATGAACGGAAAACTGATTGAGTCGCCGAAAAGCTTTCAGGTTGCGTGTACTGTAACAACACAGATTATGGCGGCTGTTGCGAGTAATCAATACGGCGGACAGTCGGTTAATGTCGCGCATCTCGGCAAATATTTGAGAAAAAGCCGTGATAAATTCCAGAAAGAAACACAAGCACGATTTAAAGATACACTGAATGATGAAGCTATAAACAATATAGTGGAAATGCGGGTGGCGGATGAACTGAAATCCGGTGTTCAGACCATTCAGTATCAAATTAATACACTTATGACAACAAACGGGCAGTCGCCGTTTGTGACGTTGTTCCTACAGATTGACGAAGATGACGAGTATGTTGATGAGAATGTAAAAATTGTAGAGGAAATCCTGCGCCAGCGCCTTGAGGGAATAAAGAACGAGCAGGGAGTGTATGTGACTCCGGCCTTTCCGAAGCTTGTATATGTTTTGGATGAGAATAACTGTCTCAAGGGCGGCAAATATGACTATGTGACAAGGCTTGCGGTAAAGTGCAGTGCAAAAAGAATGTATCCGGATTATATCTCCGCAAAAAAAATGCGCGAAAATTATGAGGGGAATGTATTCGGCCCCATGGGCTGCCGTTCGTTCCTTGCTCCGTGGAAAGACAAGGACGGAAATTACAAATGGGAGGGACGCTTCAATCAGGGAGTGGTCAGCATAAATCTTCCGCAGATTGGTATTATAGCAAACGGTAATGAGGATAAATTCTGGCAGTTGTTTGACGAGAGACTTAATATTTGTTATGAGGCGCTTATGTGCAGACACAAAGCTCTTGAAGGAACCTTATCGGACGTGAGTCCAATACACTGGCAGTACGGAGCGATTGCGCGCCTTAAAAAAGGCGAGATGATTGACAAATATCTGCATGGCGGATATTCTTCGATATCGCTCGGTTACATAGGCCTGTACGAGCTTACATATCTTATGACAGGTGAAAGCCAGACGAGCGGCAGGGGCAAGAATTTTGCCATGAAAGTTATGTGTCATATGCGCGATAAGGTTAACGAGTGGAAAGCGGCTACGAATATCGGTTTTGCGCTTTACGGAACGCCCGCAGAGACTTTGTGTTACCGTTTCGCAAAGATTGACCGTGAGAAATACGGTGTTATAGAGAATGTGACGGACAAGGGTTATTATACAAACTCATATCATGTTGACGTGCGCGAGAATATCAGCGCGTTTGATAAATTTGATATTGAGAGCGAGTTCCAGAATATATCGCTCGGCGGCGCGATTTCCTATGTGGAAATCCCCAATGTGCAGAATAATCTTGAAGCGCTTGAAACTCTTGTAAAGTATATTTATGACAATATACAGTACGGCGAGTTTAACACAAAATCCGACTACTGTCAAGAATGCGGTTTTGACGGCGAGATTATTATTAATGGCGATATGGAATGGGAATGTCCTCAGTGTCATAATAAAAATCATAACAAGCTGAATGTCACCAGACGCACCTGCGGTTATCTGGGTGAAAATTTCTGGAATACAGGTAAGACCAGTGAAATAAAAAACAGGGTGCTTCATCTGTAAAAAGTGAATACAAAGTTTATGCCGTAGGATATAAGCCTGCGGCGTTCTCAATGTTTTATATGTACATCAAGTGTCAGAAAGGCGGTTTCAATGAATTATGCGGCAATAAAAAAATATGATATAGCAAACGGCCCCGGCGTCAGAGTTTCTCTGTTTGTAAGCGGGTGTCGTCATCACTGCAAGGGATGTTTCAACAGTGAGGCATGGGATTTCGGATACGGAAATACGTTTGGGAAAAATGATATGAATGAAATTATTGCCGCGCTTAATAAGGAGTATATAGAGGGTTTCAGCGTGCTTGGCGGCGAGCCGTTTGAACCGGAAAACAAGGAAACGGTACTTAATATTCTGCGCGCGGTAAGGGAGCATTTTCCGGATAAGACAATATGGTGTTACAGCGGTTTTCTGTTTGATGAGTTAAAAGAGACCGCAGGATCTTTGCTTAAGCTTATAGACGTGCTTGTTGACGGCAAATTTATCGAGGAAAAGAAAAATCTTAGATTAAAATTCCGCGGATCGGAAAATCAGCGGTTGATTGACGTTAAAAAATCACTTGAAAAAAATCAGGTGATTGAAATAGAGGAGTGATATAAATGAATACTAAAAGATTTGTAAGGACGGCGCTGCTTACGGCGCTCGCGTGCGTGCTGACAATTGTGCCTAAGGTTCCCATGGGAGCGGGGTATGTGCATTTTGGAGACTGTATAATATATACGGCGGCAATACTGCTTGGACCGGCCGCGGGAGCGGTTGTGGGCGCGGTGGGACATAGTCTTGCGGATCTTATATCGGGATTTCCCGCGTTTTGTATTCCTACGCTTATTATAAAGGGTATTATGGGTTTTGTTATCGGTAAAATTGTTTACGGACATATCGACGTAAAGCGTTTTATAATTGGAGGCATTGCCGCACTTATAATTGTTACGGGTGGATATTTCCTTGCGGAATGGCCGATGATGGGATATGAAACCGCGCTTATATCGCTGATTTCCTCACCTATACAGTGGGCTATGAGTATGGTGGCTTCGGCTGTGATTATACCGATACTTATTAAGAACAGAAACCGAATTGGTTTTTAAACAGATTGAAATTAACAGATAAGGATGATTTTTTTATCTTTATCTGTTTTTTATTTACATTTTTCTTTAAGTGTGATATAATACTTCCGCGACAGTTATCAATTTAATATTTGAAGATAAGAATAGTATATAGTATTGTAAAAAACGCTGTATGCTTTGGTTTTCATTCACTGTTTTTGTCTTTGAATAGATTGGTAATGTGTCGCAGCATTTATCAAAGCTGGCGTTTTTATTGTGCCGCTTGGTTTATGCCGCGGCACATTTTTAATGCGTAAAATTTGTGTGAAATAAGGTTCGTTTTTCTTGCAATATTGTAAATAATGTGATATACTGTTTCTGCGACATTAAATTTGAATAATCTTCTAATATGTTATGGGCTTTTTTTGTTTTTGATAAAAACGCGCGTTCTTTTTCGTATATAAGCTTTTGCATAT
>CAJTPP010000048.1:0-4685 GCA_910578235.1 uncultured Clostridia bacterium
TACACAGTCTGATATCTGTCCTTATCCTCAAGCTTTTTTGTTATATAATGAGGCAGCGGCATTTCGCCAAGTCTATCAAGAACATCCTCAAAAACCCCATCATATTCAAATTTTACCAGACGATTTCCGTCATTAATAACATCCAGTATTTCAGCTTTTAATTCTCCGTTGCCGAAAACAAATCTCGCCCCTTCTTTAGCCTTTCTGCCGGGTTTCAATATTACCTCCCAAGTATCGAGAGTATGCTTATGCAGAAGAAGAAACTCAATCGCACCTCCTGTTCCCTCTTTATGTCCATACAGTCTGGCCGGCAGCACTTTTGTATCATTAAGAATAAGCGTGTCACCCTCATTTAGTTCATCCGCAATGTCATAAAAATGCTTATGAGCGGTTTTTCCGCTGTTTTTATCAAGCAGCATCAATCTTGACGAGCTTCTGTCCTGTAACGGTTCCTGAGCTATAAGCTCGCCGGGCAGCTCATAATAAAAATCTGTCCTTTTCAAAATAATTACCTCGTTTACTTATAAAATACATTTGAATATTATTATACCAAAAAAACAAGGCTGTTGCAATAGCTAAACAACAACCTTTGTCTTTATTTCATTAATTAGGAATATTTATATCACGTAATGTTATCATAATACCCTCAGCAATCCCCTGCGCTGCTTTTTGCTGATATTCATCAGTAGTCATATTATATACCTCTGTAGGATTTGTTATAAACCCAACCTCCGCAAGCGCGGCAGGCATATTACAGCGTCTTGTAACCGCATGCTCGGCAGTTTTCACACCTCTATTTGTCGAACCCATATAATAAAGCATTCTGCTGAGAATATTTTGCGCAAGCTGCGCGCTTGTCGCACCGTAACTGTCTCCATTATTCTCCGTGGCATAGAATACCTCTGTGCCGTTAGCCTCAGGCGCATTATCCACAGAATTTATATGTATACTTACAAACACAGCGGCATTTTCTTCATTTGCCTGAGTCGGTCTCTCGACAAGAGAAGGCAAAGTGTCGCCTGTGCGAGTCATAGACACAGTATATCCGGCATTCTCAAGAATTTTCTTTACCCTATTTGTAATTTCCAACGTAAGATTTTTTTCAAGCACGGCATTACCGTTAAGATAACCGACCGCGCCCGAATCGGAACCGCCGTGCCCAGCGTCAAGAACAATCAGTTTTTTATCAGAGCTTACAGACGGTTTTTTTGTCGGTTTTACCGTCGGTGCCGGCTGCAGTGCCGGAGTATAAGTCGTAACAGTTATCTCAAACTGATTTGGCTGCGGCTGCGTCACATTATAGCTTTTTAAATTAGACGCGTCCACAACAATTCTCGATCTCTCGCCGTTATCGCCAATTCTTACAGTGGAAACTCCCGACTGATAAATTTTTATCGTATCGGGCATAGTCGTCAGTCTTGCTCCAAAGATATCAAGCACCACTCTTTCAGGCGATTGCAGCGAAAAATAATCATAATTATCCGTGGCTTCGTCAAGCTGTACCGTCACCTTAACATTGTTTTCGTCAACAATATCATAGGATACATCTGTAACATACGGAACAACATCCGGTTCTTCTATTTCGTTACCCTCATCCGGTATCTGAGGATTATCCGTCACTGTATAACCGTCAGACTCAATTAGTATCGCGCCGTCCTCATTGTTAAATTCAACGTCAAGACCAATACTCTCGCTTATAAAGCGTACAGGCACCATTGTTTTCGTCTCACCGCCCACCTTTGCTATGAGCTTAGGCACAACATTATCGGGAATATTTGTCTTGTCGCCGTTAATATACGCCACATTATCGTTAATACGCAAAGTAACATACGAAGTATCACTCACCACCTCTACAGTCTGAGTATCATTTATGTACTTTACCGTAGCGCCTACCTCCTCAAAAATTTCTCTTACAGGCACAAGCGCTCTGTCATTAAAAATAATAGGCGATAAAGGCGGATCAATCCACTGATTATTTACCACAAGCGAATAAACCTCGCCGTTATATTCGTGTGTGCCTCCGTCATACTCCAGCATCATGCCTTCCGCATACGCAAATGTCACACCACACATCATAAAAATCACAGCAACTATTAATGATATGCTTAATCGCTTCATTTTGCACATCTCTCCTTTACATTTTATCCTTTTATTCCTATATATCATAAATCATTCCGAAAAAGGTATATCGAAATGATCATAAGCTAATTTTGTGGCAATTCTGCCGCGCGGAGTTCTTGATATGAAACCGAGCTGCAGCAAATACGGCTCATACACATCCTCTATTGTATTCGCTTCCTCGCCTATCGTCGCGGCAAGCGTATCAAGTCCTACAGGACCCCCTCCGAAATTTTCTATCATTGTTTTAAGCATGCGGCTGTCAATAGTATCCAGTCCAAGCTCGTCAACCTCCATACTTCTCAGTGCGTCCGCGGCTACTTTATACGTAATTTGTCCGTTATGCATCACCTGTGCAAAATCGCGTACACGCTTTAAAAAACGGTTTGCAATTCTCGGAGTCCCCCTTGAACGCGACGCTATTTCAGCCGCGCCTTCCTCGTCTATATCAACATCCAAAAGTCCCGCGCTTCTTATAACAATCTGCTGAATTTCTTCCACTGTATAAAGCTCAAGACGGCTTATAACTCCAAATCTGTCCCTCAAAGGCGCTGTAAGCAGTCCGGCTCGTGTTGTCGCTCCTATAAGAGTAAATTTAGGAAGATCTATTCTTATCGACTTTGCGGCTGGACCTTTACCTATTATAATATCAAGCGCGTAATCTTCCATAGCCGGATATAATATCTCCTCTACAGTCCTTGACATACGATGAATTTCATCAATAAACAATATGTCATGCTCGGAAAGATTAGTAAGAATTGCGGCAAGATCACCGGCCTTCTCAATAGCGGGCCCCGACGTTATTCTTATATTAACGCCCATTTCATTTGCAATAATACTTGCAAGCGTTGTTTTTCCCAGCCCCGGCGGTCCGTACAGCAATACATGATCAAGCGCCTCACGCCTGTCCAATGCCGCCTGTATATAAATTTTAAGATTAGCCTTTGCTTTTTCCTGACCTATATACTCAGACAGACTTCTCGGTCTAAGGCCTGTCTCAATTTCCGAGTCCTCGCTTATAAAGTCACTGGTGACAAATCTTTCATCTTCATCAAACAAAGATTTTACCTCCTAAATTTACAAAAGGCTTGAAAGCGCCTTTTTAATTATTTCTTCAACGCCAAGAGACGCGTCAATTCCTCTGACAGCTCTCTGAGCGTCATTCGCGTTATATCCGAGAACCACCAGCGCGCTCACTGCCTCGCTCATATTGTCTGAAAAGTCAATCTCGTTTTCACTGTTAATCGTAACATCAATTTCTTCCTTTTTCAGCTTATCCTTCAGTTCAAGAATAATTCTCTGAGCCATTTTTGCCCCCACGCCGCTTGCTTTTGTTATTGTCTTTGCATCATTTGTAACAACAGCTACAGCGAACTGCGCGGGTGTCACGACAGATAACACCGCAAGCGCCGCTTTCGGTCCCACTCCCGACACCGAAATCAAATGAAGAAACATATTTTTTTCTTCTATTGAGGTAAAACCGAAAAGATCCATTACATCCTCACGCACATGCAGATAGGTGTACATTGTAATTTCCCGTCCCGCGTCGCCAGCCTCCATTATACTTGTCAGCGATGTGTAAATCATATACCCAACGCCGCCGGCATCAATTACCAGATAATTTTCTCCTTTTTGAACAAGCTTTCCTTTTATATAATAATACATACTTAGTTACCTCACATCCATATAATACAATAATATTACAATTATGTCAACCCCAGACTTGTTACAAAATTATTAACAAAATTATATTTTTTAAACACTTTTTAATATTTCGCCTTATTTTATTGTGCATTTATGCCATTTATACTATTTGTGCCATATTTATTATCGGTATATTTTAACAAAAACTCTGTATTTCAGTATTTTTTCACAATTATTACATTTCTGTTACAGATACCTCTATATCTTGTATACTACCCGAATGTAAACACTATTTCATATTATCTTACGTCATTCATACCAAACATTTTATTCATTTTATTTGAATGAGCATGACAAATGGCAATCGCCAGCGCGTCCGCCGCGTCATCAGGCTTCGGTATCGCGTTAAGTCCAAGCAGCATTTTTACCATAGTCTGTATCTGCTTTTTGTCTGCGCGTCCATAACCCGTTACAGACTGTTTAACCTGCAGAGGAGTATATTCACAAATAGGTATCCCTCTGTTTGCCACACTGACAAGCAGAACGCCCCTTGCCTGCGCCACATTTATAGCTGTTTTCTGATTGGAGTTAAAAAACAATTCCTCAATAGCCACGGCGTCAGGCTTATACTTATCAAGATACATGTCCATCTCCTGATAAATTTTTTTCAGCCGTTCTGTTGTATGCATACCCGCCGGAGCTGTAATCGCGTTATATTCAAGAGTGCGGAACTTATTGCCCTCATATTCAATCACTCCTATTCCGACTATCGCATATCCCGGATCTATACCTATTATAATCATTTCCTCGTATCTCCTTTATTTTTCGTCATTTTAGCTATTGAATATATATTATAATTGTTGTATAATATACAGTAATAATTATATTTTATAATATTTTAGGAGGAATTGCAACTATGGCAA
>CAJTPP010000048.1:4734-5575 GCA_910578235.1 uncultured Clostridia bacterium
AATCATCATTCCATGGCTAAAGGAAAATTATGATTATGACGTAATCGCGGTATGCGGCGATGTCGGACAGGGCAAAGAAACAGACGGACTTGAGGAAAGAGCAAAGAAAGCGGGCGCTTCAAAGCTTTATATTGCCGATCTGAGAGACGAGTATGTAAAGGATTACATATTCCCAACCTTAAAAGCAGGCGCTGTATATGAGGGAAAATATCTGCTCGGAACCTCTCACGCGCGTCCTATTATAGCAAAAAAACTTGTTGAAATAGCGCATAAAGAAGGCGCTGTCGCTATATGTCACGGCGCTACAGGCAAG
This sequence comes from uncultured Clostridia bacterium, assembly GCA_910578235.1. Lineage (GTDB taxonomy): Bacteria > Bacillota > Clostridia > UBA1381 > UBA1381 > Hominilimicola. Next base: position 5,048 of record CAJTPP010000048.1, read on the forward strand.
GGTAATGATCAGGTGCGTTTTGAGCTTGGCATAAAGGCTCTTGATCCTTCGCTTAAAATAATCGCTCCATGGAGAATATGGGATATAAAATCACGTGAAGACGCTGTTGACTACGCTGAAGCCCACAACATCGAAATTCCTGTTACTAAAAAGGATTTGTATTCACGCGACAGAAATATATGGCATATAAGCCACGAGGGTATGGATCTTGAAGATCCTGCCAACGAACCGCAGCTTGACAGTCTTTTGAAGCTCGGCGTTTCGCCGGAAAAAGCTCCCAACTCACCAAAATATATAACAATTGGTTTTGAAAAAGGCGAGCCTGTATCGCTTGACGGCAAAAAGATGGATCCCCGTCCGCTTGTTGAGGAATTGAACAGACTCGGCGGAGCTTACGGCGTAGGTATCGCGGATATAGTTGAGGACAGACTTGTTGGCATGAAGTCAAGAGGTGTTTATGAAACTCCCGGCGGCACAATTCTGTATACAGCTATTCAGGAACTTGAATTCCTTTGCCTTGACCGTGAC
>CAJTPP010000048.1:5585-8153 GCA_910578235.1 uncultured Clostridia bacterium
GCGTTTAAGCGCCAGTCGGCTATCAAATTCGCGGAGCTTGTATATGACGGAAAATGGTTTACACCGCTTCGCGAGTCAATGTCAGCTATGTTTGATGTTATGGACGAAACAGTCACAGGCGAAGTAAGACTTAAGCTTTACAAAGGCAGTGTAACTCCTGCCGGCGCTAAATCACCCTATTCATTATATAATGAAGATATCGCTTCTTTCGGCGACAGTCACGAGCTGTACAGCCATAAAGACAGCGAAGGCTTTATCAATCTGTTCGGGCTTCCGTTAAAAGTCCGTGCTATGATGAAGAAAAGAAACGGACTTGACAAATAACAAACGAACAAAAACCTCTCAAACTGTAATCAGTTTAAGAGGTTTTTCTATTCGTTTTTAATCCTCTTCATCCATATTTTTTAGTGTGAAATCCATTGCCGCGACAGCAAATTCACCGAATGAGGTTTTGCGCCCCGCAAGAACCTTCTGCACTCGTTCACAAAGCTCTCTTGGAACGCTGATTGTTTTATGAACGTACCCCATAGACTCGGGAAATACAAACTTTTGCTGTATAAATATTAAATTACGCCGCAGAAGCAGTATATCACATTATTCTAATTTTGTAAATGAGAAATTTATTTTTCCGTTAAATATTTACATTTTCCGCATTTTATTATATAATTAAATATACTATCGAATTGACAAAGGAGTAATATGGCAAAACTATGGGGCGGACGCTTTCAGAAAAACACTGATAAAAAAGTTGATGATTTTAACTCATCCATACGTTTTGATAAACGTATGTACAAACAGGATATAAAGGGATCTATTGCCCATGCTGCTATGCTCGGCAGACAAAATATAATCCCCAAGGAGGACAGCGCAAAAATCATCGCTGAACTTAAAAACATTCTTCGTGATATAGAAAACGGTAAAATAGAATTTGAAATAGACGCGGAAGACATTCATATGAATATCGAAAAAATTCTTATTGAGCGTATCGGGGATGCGGGTAAGCGTCTGCACACAGGCAGAAGCCGTAACGATCAGGTGGCGCTTGATATACGCATGTATCTTATGGACGAAATATCCGAGCTTGAAACGATGCTTATACACGTTCTAAATGTAATAACAGATCTGGCAGACGAGCATACCGAAACAATAATGCCGGGATATACCCACCTTCAAAAGGCGCAGCCCGTTACATTTGCTCATCATTTAATGGCGTATTTTGAGATGTTCAGACGAGATCTTTCACGTCTCAATGATTGCAGAAAGCGTACTAATATTATGCCACTGGGATCCGGAGCTCTTGCGGGAACCACCCATCCGCTTGACAGAGAATTTGTCGCTCAGGAGCTTGGTTTTGACTCTGTTACGCAAAATTCACTTGACGGAGTTTCCGATAGAGATTTTGTAATTGAGCTTGCAAGCTGTCTGTCTATGATTATGATGCATCTGAGCCGTTTTTCCGAAGAACTCATTTTATGGTCAAGCCATGAATTTTCATTTGTGGAAATGGATGATGCGTATTCTACCGGTTCATCCATAATGCCTCAAAAGAAAAATCCTGATGTCGCGGAGCTGATACGCGGTAAAACCGGACGCGTATACGGTCATCTCATGGGACTTTTAACAACCATGAAAGGTATTCCTCTTGCGTACAATAAGGATATGCAGGAAGATAAAGAACCGATATTTGACGCTGTCGATACCGTTAAGCTATGTCTGCCCGTATTCTGCGATATGCTTGCGACAATGACCGTAAAAAAAGACAAAATGCTTCAAGGATCAAAAGGCGGTTTTACAAACGCCACAGACGCGGCTGACTACCTTGTAAAAAAAGGACTCCCTTTCCGCGAAGCGCACGCCGTTGTCGGCAGAATGGTATTTTACGCGATCGAACATAATAAAGCACTTGACGACCTTACAATGGACGAGTTTAAGGAATTTTCTGATATTATTGAGAATGATATCTATACGGCTATAAGCATGGACACATGCGTGAACGACCGTAAGGTGATCGGCGGCCCCGCCAAGGCTGTAGTTGAAAATTCTATTAAAAACGCCCGTAATTTTCTTAACCGTCAGTAATACTAAAAGCAGTCAATCTGAGATTGACTGCTTTTAATTAATATTTTCTTCTGATTATATAATAACAAATAACATATATAACCACCAGAGCGCATACCGTATACGCTATTATTTGTCCGACAAATTCCATATGAATACTATACAATACCATTATTGTCATTCCCGCAAGTATCGTATATATTCCAAAAGTCCAACTCCGTGCCTTTTCCCAAAGCATTATATTACGTTCGTCTTTTTCCGCAATTTCACGTTGTTCCATTTTATCCTTATTGCTTATTAATCTTATATACTGTATAATCCTCACAACACCGCACACACCAAATGCCGCGCCGAAATACGCGCTCATTTCATTGTCTACCCTTCCTATAAATTGCAGCAGAATAAGCGCCGTTCCTATAACTATATACCCTATAGCATAACCTAATCTTTTATTTAATTTTTTTCTGTACTCCATTTTATTCGTCCTCCTCAAACATAAACAGATCTTCA
>CAJTPP010000048.1:8175-17945 GCA_910578235.1 uncultured Clostridia bacterium
GCCAGCTTATGCGCAAGCTGAAGCGACGCGCAGTATTTTCCGTTTTCAAGTGATATAATCGTCTGACGCGTTACCCCTACCGCCTTAGCTAAATCATCCTGAGTAACCCTGCACTCTTTTCTGAAATCTTTAACTCTAATAATCAAATAAACACCTCCACATTTATGTATAGCATGCTTTACATTTTTATTATAGCACATTTTTTAAAAATGTCAAGTATATTTTACATTTTTCTATTTTTGCGCAAAAAAAATCGGAGTAAATACTCCGATTTCAATAATATTATACATATTTTCTAAGTTGCTTTAAAGCGCTTTTCTCTAATCTGGACACCTGCGCCTGTGAAATACCTATTTCCTCAGCCACCTCCATTTGTGTGCGGCTCTGGAAAAAACGCAAATTAAGAATATGCTTCTCCCTCTCATCCAGATGCTTCATCGCCTCACTAAGCGCTATGCTTTCAAGCCAGTTTTCATCCAGATTTTTTGTGTCCTTAACCTGGTCCATAACAAAAATTGCTTCTCCTCCGTCATGATATATCGGCTCGAACAATGACACCGGATCGGCAATGGCGTCAAGTGCAAACACAACATCTTCCTTCGGCAAATCCAGTTCCTTTGCTATCTCCGATATAGTTGGTTCCTTTGAATTTGTGCTTATAAGACGCTCCTTTACATGCATTGCTTTATACGCTATATCTTTAAGCGAACGGCTTACACGTATTGAATTGTTATCACGAAGATAACGTCTTATTTCACCTATTATCATCGGCACTGCATATGTTGAAAACTGTACGTTCTGGCTCAAATCAAAGTTATCTATTGCCTTAATAAGTCCTATACATCCTACCTGAAACAGATCGTCAACATTTTCACCTCTGTTATTAAACCGCTGTATAACACTAAGCACCAAACGAAGATTTCCCTGAACAAATGTTTCTCTTGCTTTCATATCGCCTGCTTTTATTTTTACAAATAATTCAGCCTTTTCTTCCCTTGATAAAACAGGCAGCTTTGATGTGTTCACTCCGCATATTTCAACTTTATTAGTCATATCTGCTCCTCCTTGATAACCCCGCAGTTTATGCGGTATGTACAGGATATGACAATTATATATGTATTAACACATTTTTGCTATTTCTTTCTTTAATCTCCCGATTATTCTTTTTTCGAGCCGTGAAATATACGATTGTGATATTCCGAGTAAATCGGCAACTTCCTTTTGCGTTTTTTCTTTTCCGCTGCCAAGACCAAACCTCAGTTTCATAATCTGCTGTTCTCTGCCTGACAGCTTCTCAAGCGCGTCTGCAAGAAGCGCTTTATCGACCTCATCCTCTATATTTTTACAGATAACATCATTATCTGTGCCAAGAATATCCGAAAGCAAAAGTTCGTTCCCATCCCAGTCAACATTGAGAGGCTCGTCAATAGATACCTCGCTGCGCATATTTGAGTTTTTACGCAAATACATTAATATCTCATTTTCAATGCACCGTGACGCGTATGTCGCAAGCTTTATATTTTTTGCCGGATTAAACGTGTTTATCGCTTTGATAAGTCCTATTGTTCCTATTGAAATTAAATCCTCAACATATATGCCCGTATTTTCAAATTTCCTCGCAATATACACTACAAGCCTTAAATTTCTTTCTATCAATATGGATTTAACAGATAAGTCCCCGTTGGCCAGTCTACCTATAACCTCTGCCTCCTCCTCCTTATTTAAAGGCGGCGGCAGCGTGTCGCTTCCTCCAATATAAAAAACCTCATCATATTTCAGCGGATTTGAGCCTGAAACCAAAAACTTTGAACTTATCTTCCTCAATAACTCCATTGCGAATTGAACTCCCTTCGTAAAATTTCAATAATCTATATTATAATTTACCTGACAGCTTTTATATCAGATCAGCGCTCAGCAATGCGCTGTATTCTCTGTTGGCGGAAAGCTTTTTGTCATAAATACCTATAAACGCCCGCTTGGCCGTGCGCTTTTCCTCGGGTATACTCAGACTGTCTGCCATAAACGCATAAAGTATCCCGTCAGGCTTTCCTATTGTCCGGAAAGGCACCACCCATAATTTTAATTCCTCCGCGTATTTCTCTATATCAGAAAAATCATAATCAGCTCCAAACAGTTCCTTTACCTTTTCCCATTCAACAATAGTGACATACTTCCCGGTAATTGGCTCTTTAAGCAGATTTCCGCTGTCGAACAATGCCGTTAAAGTAACGGTTTTGTCATTATGTGTCAGTGTCATTATATAGTATCTTTTATTTTTTCTGTTTTTAAACATTTTTATTAATAAAAACATAATCACATATGATACAACCAGCGAAATTACAAATATTAGCGGAGGTATATCAAAATATACAGTTCCGGATTTAATTATCATTCCCACCGGCCCGCTGAACATGGATAATATAAATATCATTGAACATGTGATTATCCCCGATAAAAACAAAAACCAGATTATTTGCTTCAACATCTGCCGCCTCAGTTCAAAAAAGGATATTGCTATAGCAGTAAACACCGATAATCCTCTTAGCAAATGCGACATATACAAAGGTATTTCACTTGTAAAAATAATAACAGATGTTATGCCGTTAACAATAGAAGCAAAAATCAGTCTTCTCTTTCTGATTTTTATTTTATTAATGCAGGCGCCCAGAACATACAACAGAATATACGCCGCGACTGTATTTATAAGAAAAATTTCATCTGCGTATATTACCATTGTCCTCACCTCTAAATGTATTATACTACTTGTCATAAGAGAAAAATGTCAAAGCGGGTTGTCGAATGAAAAAATTTTTTCGACAAATTTACACGTCAAAAAAACAGACCGCAGGTTTTACCCGCAGCCTGTTTACACTACAAAACAGATTTAACGCTTATTTTAATTCATATCCTCCTATCGGTCTGATAGACAGCACATGACACATTCCCTCGCCCAAAACAGCTTCAATTCTATTTTTAAATTCATCCAGTATGTCAAACGGCACAAATGCCTGAACCGTTCCCGCAAATCCGCCTCCATGAACGCGGTATGCCCCTCTGTCACCCAGAATTTCATCACAAAGCGCAAGTGTCAGAGATACTGCCTGATTTTCAGGCATACTTGACGCAAATACATTTTGCAAATACATATAGGAAGAACGACCGGACTCTTTTATAAGCGATCTGAACAATTCAAAATCATTATTTCTCAGCGCTTCAACCTCATCCTGCGCGCGTCTGTTATCATTGAAAAAATGTATTGCGCGTAATACAGCCCTGTCATTATTTATAGCAGAACGTATATTTTTTATATTGGCATAAAACTCCTGCTCGTCAACCTGACGAAGATAATCTCTATCAAAAAACTGAGCCACTTCTTTCATATCAGCAGGAATGGTAGCGTATTCATCTGTCAGATCAGCATGATCTGCTCCCGAATCTATTATACACAACGCGTGTCCGTGCTTTTTCAGATCCAATTCAACCTTGCTGACAACAGGTTTTTCTGTACTGTTAAAATCTATTGCCACAACAGAGCCTACGGATGACGCCATCTGATCCATAAGTCCGCTCGGCTTATTATAATAGACATTCTCAGCGTACTGCCCGAATTTTGCGATCTCAACCGGACTAACTTCACCGTTCGCAAAAAGACCGTTTATAATGGTACCGACAAGAACCTCAAACGCCGCCGACGATGAAAGTCCCGATCCTTTAAGAACATTTGATATTGTATAGGCGTCAAATCCTTTAACTTCATATCCTAAATTGACGAAGCTTTTGATTACGCCTCTGATAAGCGCAATCGCCTTGTCAAACTGATCCTCATGGATTTCAAGATCATCAAGATCAATAACGTCCATTTCATATCCTTTTGACTTAATACGCACAGTATTTGTACCGTTTAATCCTACAGCGGCAATAACATCCAGATTTACGCTTCCCGCAAGCACGCATCCATGCTGATGATCGGTATGATTACCGCCTATTTCAGTGCGTCCAGGCGCAGAAAACAATGCTATTTCCTCCGCATTGCCAAACACATTCTCAAATTCATCAATCACATCTATGTACCTTTGGGCATATTCTTTTACTTCCGCTTCATTACAGGAATATAAATATTTTAGCTTGTCATTATATTTTCCCGCTGTCAAAGCATTCTTTGTATCATTTACAGAACGCATAAAAAACTCCTTATCCAACAAAAGATGTAACTTTGTTACATCTTTTATTATAAAATTTAATTTACCATAAGAAAATCACTTACTACCTGCTTCATTTCATCCTTATCACAAACAAGATCAAACACAACAGATTTGTCCTTAAGCTCAAACAGTGATTTTGGAATTTGCATATTGCTTTTTTCAGCAAGCTCTCTAAGCAATGTAAACTCATCCTTGCCAAGAACCGCATTATGATCCTCCAGAGCAATAAGCACACTCTGATTAAATTTAAACGGACTGGCTGTAGACGCTATAACCGTCTTTGTTTTATCGCCTGTCTCGGAGACATATTTATCATATACAGCCTTCGCCACTGCTGTATGAGTATCCATAACATAATCATAATCAGCCGCACACTTTTTAATAGTCTCCATAGTCTCGCTGTCATCACAGTAGCCTGCGCAAAACATTTCCTGCATCTTTGACTTTACATCATCTGAAATCTCATACGAACCTGTTGTGTTAAGCTCATTCATCCATTCTCTGATAACTGTGTCGCTGCGTCCCGTAAGATCATATAAAAATCTTTCCAGATTGCTTGATATAAGAATATCCATAGACGGTGAAATAGTTGTATGAAAATCTCTGTTTTTATTGTATACACCTGTCTTTATAAAATCAGTAAGTACATTATTTTTATTGGACGCGCATATAAATTTTGCAATAGGCAGTCCCATCTTCTTAGCATAATAAGCGGCCAGTATATTGCCAAAATTGCCGGTAGGGACAACTACATTAATCTTCTCGCCTGCCGCAATTTCATTATTCTTAAGAAGCTCGGCATACGCTGAGAAATAATACACTATCTGAGGAACAAGTCTGCCCCAGTTAATAGAATTAGCCGAGGACAACTTAAACTGGTTTCTCTCAAGCAATCCCTTATATTCATCATCAGTGAATATTTTCTTCACTCCGTTCTGAGCATCGTCAAAATTACCTGTTACGGCGGCAACGCTCACATTATTACCTTCCTGCGTAACCATCTGAAGTTTTTGGATTTCGCTTACGCCATTATCAGGATAAAATACAATAATTCTTGTACCCCCAACGTCCTTAAAGCCTTCAAGCGCAGCTTTACCCGTATCACCCGAAGTGGCAACAAGAATAACTATTTCCTTATCTTCATTTGTTTTCTTCATTGACGTGGTAAGAAGATGCGGCAAAATCTGCAGTGCCATATCCTTAAATGCGCATGTGGGTCCATGCCACAGTTCAAGAAAATATATTGTATCATTAAGCTTGTATACAGGAGCGATACTATCTGTTCCGAATTTTTCTTTTGTATACGCGCTGTCTATACACTTTTCCAGTTCTTCCTGAGAAAAATCTGTAAGAAACTTACTCAGAACAAAGAAAGCCCTCTCATTATATGACTTTGATATCAGGCTCTTTATTTCATTCAAACTAACCGAGGGAAAACTCTCAGGAACAAATAATCCGCCTTCACTGCTTAACCCCGTCTTTATTGCCTGCGCAGCACTTACAGAAATGCTCTTATCCCTCGTACTTTGATAATTCATCTAATTAAACCTCCACATAATTATGCCTGCACAAATCAGCAGTTATATGCCATTTTATGCAGGCAACTTAGTTTTACGCAAATCTCTTTATGTATTCAGGTGCTGTTTCAGCATCAATACTAACAGAAATCACGAAATCAATATGAAACTTTTTGCCCATTTCCTCAAGTCTGTTAAGGAACTGTTCAAATCCGTCCAACTCAGTTGTGCCCACAATTTTAAAAATACTGTCGACAAAAATATTTGTTATATCAAAATCACGGCTTACTATTCCGCATATAAAGCCCAGAAATTCATTATAAGACCTTATATCAAACTCTGAGGTGTTAGCCATTCTCGCCTTTGAGTTCACATGCAATATATTCTCGTCCGTACTGCCGATATAAACCACATTGCCTTTTGCTACCGTAAGCGCGGTATTTACCTTGTCTATAAGCGCTTTTGTTTTTCCGGTGCCCTTTTTCCCAATAAGAAGCTCAACCATGTTAATCTTCCTCCTTTAATTAAAAATTTATTTAAGAGTATACACTCTTTGTTACTTATTTAGCAAGTCTTTTTTCAAGATCAGCCTTTGCGTCCTCATACCCGGGTTTTCCAAGAAGCGCAAACATATTTTTCTTATACGCTTCAACGCCCGGCTGGTCAAAAGGATTAACTCCAAGCAGATATCCTGACATTCCGCACGCCTTTTCAAAGAAATATACAAGCTTTCCAAAATTATAAGCGTCAAGCGCAGGTATAGTAACCGAAAGATTTGGCACCTGACCGTCCATATGAGCGAGCGCTGTGCCCTGCGCAGCCTTTGAGTTTACAAAATCAATCGTTTTTCCCGCAAGGAAATTAAGTCCGTCAAGATTATCTTCCGTGGCTTTAATTTCAATATTCTTACGCGGAGTTTCAACCAGCAGCGCTGTCTCAATCAAAATTCTCTGTCCCTGCTGAATATACTGTCCCATTGAATGGAGATCACTCGAAAAATCAGCCGCCGCGGGGAAAATGCCCTTATTATCCTTGCCTTCGCTTTCTCCGTAAAGCTGTTTCCACCACTCGCCGAAATAATGAAGCGCGGGTTCATAATTTACCATTAATTCAATTGCTTTTCCTTTTCTTGAAAGAGCGTTTCTTACAACCGCATACTGGTAGCACTGATTTTCTTCAAGGTTTGGATTTGCATATTCATCCTGCGCATCCTTTGCGCCCTGCATCATTTTGTCAATGTCAATTCCTGCCGCCGCAATCGGAAGTAAACCCACTGCTGTCAATACTGAGTATCTTCCTCCCACGTCGTCAGGAACAACAAATGTTTCATATCCTTCTGAATCCGCAAGTGATTTAAGCGCTCCGCGCGCCTTGTCCGTAGTCGCATATATTCTCTTTGCAGCCTCTGCCTTTCCGTATTTATTTTCAAGAAGCTCCTTGAAAATTCTAAACGCTATCGCAGGCTCTGTCGTTGTTCCGGATTTTGATATTACATTAACCGAAATATCCTTTCCTTCTATAGCCTCAAGAAGATCAGCCATATATGTTGAGCTGATATTATTTCCGGCAAAGAAAATAGCAGGACTCTTTCTCTTATCCGCGTCAAGCGCGTTATAGAAAGAATGCTGAAGCATCTCTATAGCCGCTCTCGCTCCGAGATATGATCCTCCTATACCGATTACTATAAGGACATCTGAATCCGAACGGATTTTATCAGCCGCTTTCTTTATTCGTGCGAATTCATCTTTATCATATTTTTCAGGCAGTTCTACCCAGCCAAGAAAGTCATTTCCCACTCCTGTTTTGTTATGCAGCATATTATGCGCCTGCTCAACAAAAAACGTCATATTATCGATTTCATTCTGTTCCATAAAAGGAAGCGCTCTCGAATAGTCAAAACTGATACTGCTCATTATATTTCCTCCTAAAATTTAAGTATATGTGTACATATTATATTATTATCTATTTTATACCATTTTAACAAATAGGTCAATAGCATATTTCAAAATTATATTATTTTTTGCATATATTTTTAACAAGCCTGAAAATTTCTGTTATTCTTTATTTTCAGACGCAGTGTTTGCAAACCGCATTATATAATCATCAAGCTTCATGTAATCCTCATCCGAAGGATTGAAGCATACACCAAAAGGCTTTTCAAAAACCCTGAGTCTCAACAGCTTTAAATACTCTTGCAGAAGATAAAGTCCTTCTCCTCCCCATCCATACGAGCCGAATACAAAACAGCGCTTTCCTCTGATATTCAAAACATTCATATCGGCAATCAGCTTAAGGACTTTTCCTGAGGCGTTTTTATTAACGGTATTTGTTCCGAATATTATCATATCCGATTGAACGATATCATTTACTTTCTTACAGCATTCCCCTGATAACGGATACAAAACGCCGTCAATCCCGTGTCGGTTCAACTTATCCGATATAAATTCAGCCATCAATTCTGTGCTGCGGCATGATTTTGGATAAACAATAGCCGCTTTCTTTACATCAGATATTTTTTCTTCTGTCCATTTCTTATACAAAGATAATATTTCCTTTGTATTATTTATTATAACCTCGCCGTTTGCCGGGCATACAATATTTGCTTCGATTTTTAATATTTTTTCCGCAGCTTTGCGTACAAAAGGTTTAAACAATGATAAAACTTCATCAAAATACTTTTGCATGACGCTTGTATGATTAACACCTTCATACGCCGAAAACATTCGTCCGCTGAACAAAAGCTTTTTATCATATACATAGGTAAGCATTGTGTCAGGCCACGGCAGATTAGGCGCGGCAATAAATTTCAGACGTATCCCGCCGCCCAAGTCAAGCTCGGCATTGTTTTTAGCTACATGTTCCTTAAACGGAATATTAATCATTTCTTTAATATGCTTTATAGCAGCAATTGTGCCTACAATTCTGATATCAGGATTTAAGCGCAGTATTTTCATTATAGTTCCCGCAAATTCATTTCCCGTATAATTGCACACGAGATAATCCACACTGGAAACCGGTACCACATTCTCAATATTTTTTATGTAATCGTCCGCAGAGTCGTCATTAGCCACATCTATCAGAGCTGTTTTTTCAGCCGCAACTACATAAGCATTACTTTGTATAGTATGATTGCTTAAATCATAAAAATCACTGTGCCCGGCACATGACGCGCTAAAACCAAATATATTATCAGTCAATTCAGTCATTATTATATTCCCCGCTGTTTACATATAATTGATACCCAATCCTTGCGCTGATTTACAGATATAATTTCAAACCCGCTGTCAACAAGCGCGGATTTCACATCATCAACCCTGTCGTCAATTATTCCCGAGGTAATAAACACTCCGTCATCTGTCATATATTCCTTTGCCTTAGGCGCAAGTCCTATAATAACATCCGCGACAATGTTCGCCGCGACAACCTCGTATTTATTCTTTGATATTTCCCGCTGTATATCATAGTCTGTAACAACATTCCCCGCAAGCACCTTATATCTTGATCTGTCCACGCCATTTCTTTCAGCGTTCTGATAAGCAGTGTCTACAGCGTTTGGGTCAATATCCACAGCCACAGCCTCATCCGCTCCCAAAAGAAGTGAAATAATAGACAAAATACCGCTGCCGCAACCCAAATCAAGCATCCTTACACCCGGTTTTATATACCTTTCAAGCGCTTCAATACACAGTTGAGTTGTATAATGAGATCCGGTTCCGAAACTCATACCGGGTTCAATATTAAACACTATTCTTTCTGTAGGCTCAGTCAGCTCCTCCCATTCCGGTTTTATCATAACCTTTTCACCTATCTCCATAGGATGAAAATACTGACGCCAGTTATTTGCCCAGTCCTGCTCTGTCATATTATCAAGTTCAATTTCAAGCCTTCCAAATTCATTATTTCCATCAAGAGATTTTAGCTCATCTATGGTGGATTTTATAGCTATAAGCAGTTCACGTCCCGCAGTGTCATCGCTAACATATGTTCTGACTTTTGTTTCACCCGCCATTTTCTTTATAAGTTCATCATCAACATAATCCCAGTACTGGCT
>CAJTPP010000048.1:17963-18215 GCA_910578235.1 uncultured Clostridia bacterium
TTTAAAATCCTGCTCGTCCTCAATTTCAAGGCCGGCTATCCCAAGCTGATACAACCGCCCGCTTACAGGTTCAATACCTTCTGATGTTGTGAAAATTGAAACTTTAATCCAATTCATTTTTATCCTCCAAAAATCAATTTATCAGCAAAAAGCAATACCAAAATGATATTGCTTTAAAGTAGATTAATCCAAAAAATCCTTAAGTTTTTTACTTCTGCTCGGATGACGAAGCTTTCTGAGCGCTTTTGCCTC
>CAJTPP010000048.1:18241-19602 GCA_910578235.1 uncultured Clostridia bacterium
CGAGTAACCTCAAATTCCTTGCCAACTTCCTCAAGAGTTCTCGCACGTCCGTCATCGAGACCGAAACGCAGTCTCAAAACCTTTGCTTCTCTCGGTGTAAGAGTTTTTAAAACATCTCCCAACTGCTCCTTAAGCAACACAAAACTTGCCGCCTCGGATGGGGCCGGAGCGTCATCATCAGGGATAAAATCACCCAGATGACTGTCCTCCTCCTCGCCTATAGGTGTTTCAAGAGATACAGGCTCCTGAGAAATTTTTGAAATTTCCCGAACCTTTTCCACAGACATATTAAGCTCCTTTGCCAGTTCCTCCGGAGTAGGCTCTCTGCCAAGCTCCTGCACAAGCTGACGCGATACTCTTACAAGTTTATTAATAGTTTCCACCATATGAACAGGAATTCTTATCGTTCTCGCCTGGTCGGCAATAGCGCGCGTTATAGCTTGTCTTATCCACCATGTAGCATATGTCGAAAACTTATAGCCTTTCGTATAGTCAAATTTATCAACCGCCTTTATAAGTCCAAGATTACCCTCCTGAATAAGATCAAGAAACAGCATACCTCGTCCCACATACCGCTTTGCTATACTTACAACAAGACGCAGATTGGCTTCCGCAAGATTTTTCTTTGCTTTTTCTCCGTCAGCAATAATCAACGCAAGCTCTTTCACGCTTTCATCAGTAATGTCAGTGTCCATATCCTCCATCTGCTCGCTTGCCGCTTCTCCGTCAGCCATTCGCTTAGCAAGAGATAATTCCTCTTCCGCGGTAAGAAGGCTGACCTTACCGATTTCTTTCAGATACATTTTCACATGGTCATCTATATTTATGCCTTCAGGAACCGAAAGATCCTCAAGCTCCTCCTTTGTGACCTCAATTTCTTCAAGCTCCTTGTCCAGATCCTCAACAAGCTCAATACCCTCTTTTTCAAACCGGTCATAGACATTTTCAATCTCCTCAGGAGTAATTTCAACCTCCTCAAAGGCGTCAAGTATTTCCTTATACGCAAGAACCCCCTTTTTCTTACCTTTTTCAATAAGTTCTTTTTTTATTGCCCTTTTTCTTTCAAGCATTACTACTATTCCTCCCAAGTATTTTTTTCTTCAAGCACTTTTCCCCGTTCTGTAAAGAGCTGTGCCAACGCCGCCGCATTTGTTTCGGAATTAATCCTTATATCAAGTTTCTCCAGTTTTATTGTATATAAAAGCTCTCTGACGGTTGCCTCGTCACCGCTGTAGATTTCCAGATTATAAAAAACTTCTGACGCCTCGCTTATATCCTCACCATTAAATGAATTAAGTATCATTGCAGGCTCCGGCACCAGTCCATTTTCATAACAATTATATATACTATCCGCAAGATGT
>CAJTPP010000049.1:0-16102 GCA_910578235.1 uncultured Clostridia bacterium
TCTATCGGACATTGAACGTGTCACATATACAGTATCGGACATCTTTTCCCTTACCTTTGCGGGCAAAATAATTCTGCCGCGCTCGTCAAGCTGACGAGGATATTCATCAACAAAGTTTACCATATATGCTGCCGCCTGCCTTTCTCATAGTTTTATGGGGCAGTTTCTCCAAATTGAGTTTTTTTCTCCAAAACACTCCAATCCGCTCCCAACAACTCCATTTTACATTAAATCTGAGAAAAATGCAATAGCTATTTTCATAAGATTTCCTGATTTTGATCTATTTTACTGTTTTACTTGTAAAATAAGGTAAAATAGGATATAATTAGCTAAGGCTTATTTTACAGCCTCTTATATATATTGTTACAATATTACATAATGTTACACTATATATTGTGGTTATTACTATTATATAACAAATGTTTCAATTTGTAAATAGCAAAATTAAAATTTGTTTGCAATTATATTACAAATTAATTGCAGCAATGTTTCACTTTTTAGGAGGATGTTACATATGGACAACACAAACGGACAAATCATCAGTTTTTTAACGGAAGAATTTGGACTTAGAACAGAACAGGTAACAAATACGGTCGCTCTGATTGACGCCGGTAACACAATCCCGTTTATCGCGCGTTACAGAAAAGAAGCGACCGGCGCATTGAGTGATGAAATACTTCGTGATTTTTACGACAGACTGAACTATCTCCGTAATCTTGCCGATAAAAAAGAGGAAATTGCTCGTCTTATCAAAGAACAAGACGCTTTTACACAAGAAATTTCAGAAGCCATACAAAGCGCTTCAACTCTGTCGGAGATTGAGGACATATATCGTCCGTTCAGACCCAAAAGACGTACAAGAGCCACAATTGCCAAAGAAAAAGGGCTTGAACCGCTTGCGTCAATTATATTGGAGCAAAATCCAGCTGATGACATTAACGCCATTGCCGACGGATATATAGATATTGTTAAAGGCGTGGAGACAGCCTCAGACGCAATTGCGGGAGCAATGGATATAATAGCGGAAATAATAAGCGATAACGCGCAGTTCCGCGGAGATATACGCGTCCGGACAGTAAACGAGGGACTTATTGTATCAAAAGCGTCAACCGACAAGGACAGCGTTTACCGTCTGTATTACAACTTTTCCGAGCCGATAAAAAAAATTGCCAATCATAGACTTCTCGCAATAAACAGAGGCGAGAAAGAAGGCTTTTTATCTGTAAAAATAGATATGAGCGAGGACAAAATCAATGACTATCTTATCAGCTCTCTTACTTCCAAACGCGAAGCACCGTCTACAAAATATATCATACTTGCCGCGCAGGACAGCTACAAACGTCTTATAGCGCCTTCTATCGCCACTGAAATAAGAAATATGCTGACTGAAAACGCCGAAGAAGCATCTATAAAAGTCTTTAATCAAAATCTTTCCGGTCTGCTTCTTCAGCCTCCTATAAAAGGAAAAACCGTTATGGGCTTTGATCCCGGCTACAGAACAGGCTGTAAAGTCGCTGTAGTGGATGAAACAGGCAAAGTGCTTGATACAAATGTTGTATACTGTACTCTTGACACGCACGACAAGACACAGGCAAAAAAAATACTCGCTGATATGATTACAGAACATAATGTTAATCTTATTTCCATAGGCAACGGCACAGCATCAAAGGAAAGTGAAATATTTATTGCCGATTTACTTAAGGAAATTGGCCGCGAGATTTTTTATATCATGACAAACGAAGCGGGAGCGTCAGTTTACAGCGCGTCAAAGCTCGCGTCAGAAGAATTTCCGCAGTATGATGTTTCTCTGAGAAGCGCGGTATCAATCGCCAGACGCGCTCAGGATCCTTTGGCTGAGCTTGTAAAAATTGATCCAAAGTCAATCGGTGTGGGACAATACCAGCACGATATGAACCAAAAGCGGCTCGGAGAGGCTCTTTGCGGCGTTGTGGAAAGCTGTGTAAACAGCGTTGGAGTCGATCTAAACACAGCCTCACCGTCATTACTGTCCTATGTGGCAGGAATAAACAAAACTGTTTCTAAAAACATAATTGCTTATCGTGAAGAAAACGGTCGTTTTAACATGCGGAAAGAGCTTTTAAATGTACCGAAGCTCGGAGCAAAAGCATTTGAGCAATGCGCAGGTTTCCTGCGTATTACAGACGGCGATGAAATATTTGATAACACCTCCGTTCATCCTGAAAGCTACAAAGCCGCGGACAAGCTGCTGCAATTACTTGGATATACAAAAGAAGATGTTCTCTCAGGCAATGTATCCGACTTAAAGCATAAAATTACCGCAGCCGGAACGGCTAAACTTGCCGATCTGCTGGACATAGGCGAAATCACACTAACAGACATTGCCGACAGTATTATAAAAAAAGGACGAGATCCCAGAGATGAGCTTACTCAGCCTGTTCTGCGATCCGACATACTGTCAATGGAAGATCTGAAACCTGATATGGTACTCACCGGAACAGTACGTAATGTAATAGACTTCGGCGCATTTATTGATATAGGCGTGCATCAGGACGGACTGGTGCATATATCACAGATATGCGACCGCTATATAAAACATCCTACAGATGTGCTGTCAGTCGGCGATGTTGTACAAGTACGCGTGCTTGAAATAGATGCGGACAAAAAACGTATTTCACTTTCCATGAAGGAGGCATAAAAATGAATATCATATCTTTCCCCAAACTTTCTGTTACCCTTAATATAAATCCCGTAGCCTTTTCTATAGGCTCAAAACCTGTATACTGGTACGCACTGATTATTCTGTCAGGTTTTCTTCTCGGCATGCTGTTTGTATGTAAGACCTGCGAAAAACGAGGCGTGAAAAAAGATTATATATGGGATATAGCCCTTATAGGACTTGTTGCCGGAATAATAGGAGCGAGAATATACTATGTTCTGTTTGCACTTGACGAATTTGACTCGCTTGCCGATATGTTCAAAATCTGGAACGGCGGACTGGCTATTTACGGCGGCATTACAGGAGCCGCAATTTCAACTCTCATATACTGCCGTGTAAAAAAAATCAATACCCCTCAAGTATTTGACGTATGCGCTCCCGGACTGCTTATCGGTCAGGCAATAGGACGTTTCGGCAATTTTGTAAACGCGGAGGTATACGGCGGTAAAACAAACAGTCTGTTCGGAATGTCCATAAACGGAGCGGAACCTGTGCATCCTTTGTTTTTATATGAGTCTGTATGGAATATTATAGGACTTGCAATAATTCTATTATTCCGCGGCAAAAAGAAAGCAGACGGCCAGGTGTTCTGTTTTTATATCTTCTGGTACGCTCTCGGCAGACTTTTCCTTGAAGGCATGAGAAATCCTGACTATATATTGTATATAATACCAAACGCGCTTGGAATTTCACAGCTTTTTTCCGGTCTTTTAATAGCCGCCGCGGGAGCTTCACTTATATATTTACATCTGAAAAGCCGTTGTTCTTCTGAAAAATAAGCATCCTTGTCGAATAAAGTCGCTTTTTGACTTACGAAAGTTTATTTTCTTAACCACAATATATTGACATTTTTTGCCTTTTATTGTAAAATAAATACAACAAAAAGTGATTTTAGTAAAAAATCAGAATTAAATGTCAAATTATGAAAGGATGATACATATGATGAATATTGAACAGGCACGTAAACAGTTTGACCGCTTTATTGAAGAAAAAAACTTCAATTTATCCGATGACGAGGTTGTAAAAAAAGCAATTGAACTTGAAAACAACATAAAAAAATCACAGGTTATATAACCTGTGATTTTTTATCAATTAGTTTTTTCTCTCACTATAGGAACTTCAAGCAAAGGTATCATACTGTCAATAGAATTCCAAACAAAAATTTTAAGTTTGTAATCATTAATATCATTATTAAACAAAAGTGATTTTAACTGCTGTGTATTGGCCTGAATATCGCTTACAACCTCCGTTTTCACTTCCTTTACCATATCATCACCGTCATAAAGCGCGCCTATAAGCTGAAGCTTATCAGAGGGTTCCGCCATAACAACACTGACTTCTGCTGATTTATCCGTCACATTTTCAAGCTCAATCTTGGGTATTACCGTCCATTTTGCATAATACGTTCTATCACCTGTAGCTGTATCAGATAACTGGGATGTGGTCGATCCCGTAAGATTTTCTCTGGAATACCAGCCGCCGAATTTATAGCCGTCCCTTGATGGTATTGGCAGAATAACAGACGTTCCGTAAGTATAACTTGTTATTTCCCCGTCAAGCTGTCCGCCGTTACAGTTAAGCGTCAGTTTGTATGTTCTCGGCGCCTTTGTATACTTTGCCGTATACACTGCCTCATCTACAACAGGAACAGGTTCCGGCTCCCAACCGGCGAATGTATACACATATTTGATATCCTGTTTGTCAGGAGGAGTATCCTCTCCGTACGACGGCACCGCGCCTACTTCTGTTAAAACGCTTTTCAGCGTTTTACCCTCATCATCAACAAATCTTATATTGAACTTCGGCACAGCATTTTTGACAAACTGAGAAACAGTAATATTATCAATTCCGTTTTGGTATTCCCAAGTTTCTGTGCTTCCGCCGCGTTCAAAACCAAATGTCACAGAATTTATTGATGACATAGTTAGAGACTGACCTAACTCAATTTCTTTTCCGTCAAACTTAAAGGATGTAATCGTTTTTGACGCGGTATCAATCACCACCTGAATATTTTTTGTATACATTGCATTGCTGCCAGACATAATCATTTTTGTATTATCCATTGTGTTTGCGGTATTGTCATATCCGTCATACGTCTTTCCGCCGTCTTTACTCAGCATAACGCCATAACCGCTCTTTCCGTCTTTATCCGAAAGCCACGCGAGACGCAAATCCGAGCCAATCTGTATATATTCCCTGTTGACCGATCTATGAGTAGCGCCGCCGAAATACCAGTCTATATTATATGTAAGTGTTGCATTATCTGATATATCTTCAAAAATCTTAGTTGCGCTGTATGCGCTGCCAGGCTTTGACGGATGAAAATACAGACGCCCATTGGCCTTATCTATATCAAGCGTTTGACCTGTCGCAGTCCAGTCATTAATGTCATCTGCCATCCATGACACCCCATTCTTTTCGCCTTTTACATATATTTCTTCTGTTGCTCCGACTACGGGAACAGGCTTGCCGTATGACACGGCTTCAATTTTGGGTTCGGCGATAATTGTTCCGCTGCCCGTATTGGTCGTATAACATTTTAATGTCTTAAATTTTGCTCCGTTCAAATTAAATGTTGTTGTATACTCCGCTTTCTTTGCCTCCCATGAACTGTCAGTGCCTATAAGATCAACTGTACAGGTATCCGTGTCATAATCAAACTCCGCAGTGACAATCCAGCGTTTTGAGCTTCCTTTTACCTGTCCTGGGCCATCAATAACAGTCATCCAGTCAGCTGTTTCCGCATTGTCCGGAATTAATGATGTCGGCTCCTGATTTCCTATTGTACTCCAAAGATCAGTAGCCGATGTTTCCCATACCTGCTCGGCAGTCAGTATATTGTTTCCGTTGGTATCAAGCATACTCAACGCCGTATTATATTCATGTCCCTCCCAGTTCCAATTATTGGAACCATCCTCGTTTGTACCGTTTATATTTGCAATACCGCCTGTTGTAAAATGGAATGTCAAAGCCACCTTACCGCTGTCCGGCTGCTCAAAATCCTTATGAACCTCCGCTCCCGATGCCGCTCCGTCGCCCATATGCGAAATTATACCGCTTGTCGGTGTAAGCGTAAAATTTGTTGTCTCATCTTCAACTGACGTTGTAACAAAAGAATTGGTTCCCGTCATATCCTCCAAACCTCTCGGAAGAATATTTGCCACGCCGCCTCAAATCCGCCGTCCACAGTCTCCGCATAAATAGTCGCAAGCCCTATAGAAACACCTGTAATAGTTCCATCTTCTGAAACAGACGCAACCGACTCATTTGATGACGTCCATTTAACCGTCTTCTCAGACGCATCTGCCGGAGAAACAGTCGCTGAAATCCGCTGTGAATCTCCAACACTCATATTAACCAGAGAATCTGATATTTCAATACTTTCAACATCCGTTGACCACACTTCAACATCGCACTCCGCAGTATATCCTCCATCATTTGTTGTAGCGGTAATTGTGGCTTTTCCCTTGGAAACACCTCTTACGGTGCCATTTGATACAGTCGCGACAGTTTCATCTGATGATGTCCATTTTACACTCTTTTTCGTTGCTTCCTCCGGCGTCACAATCGCATCAATTACATCTGTTTTTGCGCGTTCAATTCTTAAATTGTTTTTTGACAATGATATTCCGTCAACACCAATCCAATCTTCTGACGGATACTTTACATTTGTATACGCAGTTGCCGGCGCAAGATAATTAGCTCCATTTGCAAGCGCAGCGCTTCCAATATAATAGCTTGTATGCGGCGGTTGATTATATCCGACATTCTGCCATGCTACCGCGCATCTGTATTGACTGTCATGCATAAGTGTTGTAAGACGATATTCAGTGGGAAGAACCGATGTATAAATTCTCAAATATGCCTGTTCAGTGGCTGAACTTTTGTTTACAGGCATAATAATTTCCTCTCGCCAATCTCCCCAAATATCAGCCACTAAAGACGGATTTTGTTTAGTAAAATTATTTGAGCTTGTTCCCGCCAGGCTGTAACCTTCTTTTCCATTATAAAATCTCTTCATTTGTCCCGTATCGGCATAATATTTGCCGATAATTGTATCATCCAGCAGCTCACGTCCAAGATCACCATCCCAATATACAAGAAAATTAGTCATACTTCTCGAACCTGCATTCGGTTTTACATTGACAGAATTACCCGCTATATTATAAGTATCCGGATTATTACTGCTCCAAAACAAAGCAAGAGAATCTGAATGTGATTTTGCATATGAGTCATCAATGTTGTCCATCACTCCCCTGCCTACATCACCTACCATACCCTGAAGCATAATTTCATCTATCTTCTTCGTATCGCTGTTATATCTGCGTATATCTGCGGCATAAGGAATAGTGCCTTTGTTACTTTTGCCTGCCTCGTGCACCTGAAATATTTCCTGAGTACCATCATTATCATAGTCCGATGCGTGAAGCGCATCACCATGTCCATATTTAGGATGCTCATATACACTTCCATCATCATCAGCAATAGCCGAGCCGAATATAATCTCATCTTTTCCGTCATTATCTACATCAGCTACCGATAAGCTGTGACATCCCTGACCATACAGAGATTTTGTTCCTGACCGTGATCCGTCCCATTCACGTATTTTTTTAAATTCATTTCCATCCCATGTATAAGCCCGCATAATGACTTTATTATAATATCCGCGGCTGATAATATAGCTCGGATGTACTCCGTCTATATAAGCTACACCCGCAAGAAATCTCTCGGCTCTATTATATTTGCTGTCACCCCATTCGCCGCTTGTTCCCAAAGGTATTGCCTCTACTGTAGACAATGCCGCTCCTGTCTCACCATCAAAAATAGTATAATATTCCGGCCCAAGATTTTTACCTTTCGCTCCGCCGCTTGTGCCGACATATGATTTTGTATTATCTACATTTCTAATCTTATCTGTATTACCCGCGTCAGATACATAATGTCCCTGGCCGTCAATAGTTCCAGGCGCGGTCTGCATCGCAATCTCCGCTCTGCCGTCGCCGTCAAAGTCATATACCATATACTGCGTATAATGCGCGCCTGCCGTTACATTCTTACCCAAATCAATCCGCCATTTATAACCATTATTATTCGGGTCAATCTCATACGCGTCTATGTAAACATTGCCCGTAAAATCCGCGCCTGCACTGTCTTTTGAATCGGTAGGATCCCATTTTAAAACAATTTCATACTCACCGTCACCATCAAGATCTCCTACGGACGCGTCATTTGCGCCACCTTCTTTACTATCATATGAATAATAATATGATTTCTTGCCATCTCCCATTCTGTTCACAGGATCCGGACGTGAAATAGGAATATCCATCCATGTAAATGCATTTTTCTCGCTTGTGCCATTTCTTACATAATCATTTCTCGCAGTACCAAAATTTGTCGTTGGAGTGACGGCTTTTTCCTCATCAACCTGCGCCTTTGGAGTTCCTTTCTTTACAACCTTGTATTTGTCTGTTGATTTTCCGCTCGCATCAAAATAACAGGTTGCATCATGCGCTCCTGTTGTTTTGATGTATGTACCATTTTTATAAATATCAAACGCCTGATTTTCCAAACTTTCCGTACCCAAAAGACGCCAGCTTAAATATACGCCGTTTGCAGTACCGTTTTCCGTGCTGGCTGTTGTTACAACCGCAATCAGTCCCCTATTCAATTCTTCCATAAATCTTCTGTCATCTGTCACTTCTGCTTTGGCAGTTGTCATAGCCAATCCGCCAAACGCAGACAAAGTAAGCGACATGCCTATCACTGCGCTTATAATTCTTTTGTTCATTTTTCTCCCTCTCTCTCATTTTTATTATATATAGTTATTTTATAATATTTTTACTTCTCATACAATAAAAAAATCAGTCTATATAGATTAAAAATACATAAAAATTACACTGTTTTTTGTATGTTTTTATCTCGTTTCAATTTCAACACCCGTATAATATGTCTGAAGAATTTTCCTGTAATCATCGCCCTGCTCTGCCATATAATTTGCTCCATACTGACTCATACCGACACCATGTCCAAATCCTTTTACCGACATTTTTACATTGCCGTTTTCCTGTGTTATATCAATATTTGACGAACGGAGAGAAAAAATATTTCTAAGCTGTGTACCCTTAATATTTACTCCGCCCACATCGAGTGAAACAATCCCGCCAGCGTTTGAGCGTACAATATTTTCCGCAATACCTTTTGACCAATCTGTACCGCTGATTTTACTGTCAACAGTATTTTTAAACTCACTCTCACTTACAGTAAGCTCACTGTAATATTTAGGAGACTGCGTGTCACCCTCACTGGAAACGCTTTGCAGATACGGTATATCATTTCCCCATACGTCCACTGCTGCCTCGGTTATTCCCGATGATGTAGAATGAAATACAGCCGAAATTATCTCGCCGTTATAAGTCATTATTTGTCCCGCTGTTTCATCAACAGCAGAACTTATTTTGTTCCATTTTTCATCCGCACTGTCTCCCCAATTTTCACGACACTTACGTTCCGGAATATATGCCTGACAATGCGCCGAATCTGTACATACAGCCGCACCGTTATGATTTTCGGCTATATTACCCTTCCGCGCTTCGGCAATGTGTGAATACAAATATGTCCGTGCTGCAACAGCCTGAGCTTTAAGGGCCTCTTTTTCAAAATCAGCAGGCATTTCCGCAGCTACCACAGATTTCAAATAGCTGCTTATATCCATATCAATCGCGCGTTCCTCATCTGAAATATATACACTTACAGTTCCGTTCTGTTCTGTTTCGGAATTCTGTTCTTCCCCGCCTCTTCCGATAATACATATTATAGCAAATGGCAACAGCAGTACTAAAAATATTACAGCTAAAAATACTATTATTAATTTCTTCACATTCTACTCCCCTTTTTAGTCTATTTATATGGAAAGCAGCGCAAAAAAAGAACCTCTGAGGAGGTTCTTTTAATCTTAACTTAACCTATGGGATTTGATTCGGTTATAACTTCTGTGTTTGTCATACACGGCGTCATATTCTGCCATACAAACGCTCTTAGCAGTGATCCTTCATTTTTGCGCGTATAATTTATCGTCTCACCTGCATTTTCATCACTGATTGAAATATATTTTTTCACAATGCCTGTTAACACATTGTTTTCATCATACTCTGCAATATATGCGGTATATTTTTCTTCACCGCTGCCTACTACTGAAGCCTTTATCACAACACCGCCTTCTGTTTCTTCCGCGCGTTCCAGTCTTACTGAAAAATCATCAGAAGCATTTTTAGTATAATCCGCTGTTACAACCGTGTCAGCATTAATAACAGTATCCGCTGTAAAGTCGATATCTCCAATCATCCATTTTCCGGTATATCCTTCTTTTTCCGGAATTGCCGGAATATCCGCCTGTGCGACCTTTCCGCCTTTTGTAACTGTAACAGTCTTTACCGTATCATCGCCGTTTTTGAATGTTACCGTATATTCTACAGGTACCGGCGGCTGATTACCTGTTGAAAGTATATCGACAAGCTGCGCAACTATACCCTTTGTGCCTCCATATCCTTCAATCATCAGTTTAGCCGCTATTGTGCCATTACTATAATGATTATGATCTGGATTTCCAGGTGTAGAGCCAGCACAATCTATAATTGCCTGAGCAGCTGCGTCCGCGCTGTCATAACCATTCTTTGCATAATCTGCCGCATAGGCAGTAAAGGAAGCGTCCGCATTCTTACCTATTTCTATAAATCCCTCAAATTCATTTTTGCGTTCCTCATAGATTTCTCTTACAATATTATCATACGCATCCTGTCTCCATCCTGTAAATGTATGTGTTGCACTGTCATAACAGTTTGCATAGGCGCCAACATACATATGAGGTGAATATGAATTAAGGATAACTTTTGCACCCATAGCAAGACACGCATCAATATAATATGTAAAGCTTCCCTTAAAGTCTGTACCCATACCGTTGGTTCCCATATCGCCAATCATTACATAGTCACCAGCTCTGACACTGGTTACAACTCTGTCCCAAAGCTCGCCGCCTGTATAATATGAAGAAAGATTTTTGCCTCCGCGTCCATTATTTGAAAATGTCGCTAAAGCTGTCAATTCCGGATATTGACCCTGATCACGATTAAGAACATATGCCCATGAGCCATTATTGGCAATCGTTGAATCACCTACTGTATAAACATTCGGCTTTCCTCCTGGCGGTATTGTCTTGTCATCAACCTTCTCAATAATAATTGACGATACTTGTGAATCAGAAAAAGTAATATCAAGCACACCGTCATCATGCACATATGCTAAATATTCCTGTAAACCTTTTGTTGTATTCGTTCTTACAACACCTGAAAGATCTGTTGATATATTTTCAAAGGCAGCAGTACCACTGTAATTTACTTTAACCTTATAAACCTTATTAGGTGTTACATTAGCTTTAAATATAAATGTACCTGTAAGATAATCTACATCAGCATCCTCAATTGAAGCTGTACCTCCCACAGCAGGCGAACCTTCAATACCATATCCTGCTTTTTCACTATAACCAGTGGTCGGAGTAATAGGTGTGTAACCGCTTACGACATCCTCATCATTACCCGCGCCAAAATCAAATGCCAGACCATGAATTGTAACCTTGACTGCATTTGTAATTGTTTCATTGTTTGAGTTCGTAGATGTGGCTCTTACCGTCACAACACAAGGCTTTGCGTTCTTTGTAACAGTGAGCACACCATTTTTAAATGTAACACCCTCTACCGTTGTCTGATTTACATTGTTCTTATCATAAAGGGCAAAGGTAACTGTCTTACCTGCTATATCCGCTCCGTCCTTATCTATAACACTTGCCTCATAATTTACAACAGTATTATTATCATCCATTGGAATTGACACACTGTTTACAACAGGTGTTTTAAACTTAATGCTGTCCTGTGATGATGTAATAGTAAGATCAATTGACTTTGTAATACCGCCAACAGTAACATTAATTGTTGCAGTACCCGCGGAAGCTGTTTGAGCAACACTCACTGTTGCAGTATGTGAATCATCGGCTGCAGGCGTTACAGTAATACCCTCAGCATCATCAGCAACAGACCACGTCGCTATACCAATAGCATCATATCCCTCTGTTGTCTTTGCGCTTACTGTAAGGTCTGCTGTTGTGGCATTCTCACCTTCTTCCGGAATAGCAAGCGTTGTGGCAGTAGATGTGGTAGTCATTGAAGACTGATCTATAGCCGCTCTATATATTCTAACATCATTAAAGTCAAGTTCACCAATCGCTCTGTCAGGAAGTCTATACATATAATATATTGGATTGGTTGATCCAGCATTTACAAAATCAGATATCTCACTTTCACCAATAAGCTGATTATCCTCTGAATATACCTTTGCAAAATACTTCTTTGACGTTACGTCTGACGAAATAACAACTCTATACCATACATTCGTCGTGGCAGGTGCAAATATCTCTCCTTTATCAATAGCAAAACCTGTATTTGTGAATGAAATTGTAACTGATGTCGCATTATCGTTCCAAGTTACTGGATTTGCAGTTTTTAATAAAATAGCAGAACCCGGATTTTTAAAACGTATCATCTGATCAAAAATAAGTTGACCATCTGTTACTGCATCAATTTGGTTTGCCGCAAAACACGAGCTGTTTGTTCCCAATGCATTTAATCTAAGGAATTTTTTTCCATTCTCTTCTGCAATTGTAAGTTTTTTTGTATTGCCACCATATGCGGCCCAGTTATCAGTTGCAACATCGGATGCACTGGAGTTATTTGCAGATATCGCAGCCTCATAGTTTACCATATCCGGCGCATATTTATTGAAATCAGAAATATATCCGCCTCTGGGGAGAATATCATTTGCTGATCCCTTAACCGCATTACCAATATATGCAAGCGGCCTTGAAATTGTCTTTGTTACTCCGTTATACGTAACAGTTACCACTACCTCACCATAATAGTTAAACGGATGACTTTTTATTTTAAAATCGGCTGTTTTTGCCTCATTATTTACTACAAGCTCACCGTAACTATCACAATAACCGTTACTGTCTGTTTTATCAGTTGAAGCCTCATTCTTTGAAGCAATCCATCTAAAGCCTTTAAGTTCATACTGAACATCAAAATCTGTTACACTGGGATTTGGATTTTTCAATAAATCTGTTCCTAACTCACCTATAACCTTTACGCTTATAGGATTAGATGCCGCTGTATTTGCATCAGCTCCGGCAACAAGCAGATTGTTTGTTGGAAATGCGTCAAACTCAACCGCTGTTATTGGTTCAATGTAAGACGCATCCTTTTCATAAACTGCTGTAAATATAGTATCTGCCGTTATAGACAAATCTTTTATCTGGTCTGATGTGAGTAAATTCTCCTCGTCAGTATCCTTTTTCCAACCCTTGAAAATATATCCTATCTTATCTATATTAGTCGGAATCTGTGTTGACTTTCCGCCGCTCTTTACCGAGTCGGTTGTTTTTACGCCATCCACGTTATACTGAACTAAATAATATACCGACGCATCAACAGTTTGAGATATCTTAATTTTATTAAGTTTTTGATTTGTACCTGTAATTCTTCCAGGTTTATGATAACCTATATCAAACGCGCCAAAATCTGTACTTTGCGCTATTCCGCTACCTGTTACATCGTCATTATTACTAGGAAGCTTAACTGTGTATGTAATTTCCTTGGACGCCGTATTTACATTAGCAGAAACCGTCCAAACCCCACTTCTGACATCGTCCTTTGCAGTGGTTATCTGAGTTTCGGTTTCTCCTATTGACACGGTACCTTTAGCGTCTTGACCATAAGCGCGAAATTCAACATCGCCGATTTTAAGATAGTTATATCCCCCTGCTCTTCCCGTTGAAGAACCTGTGTCCCATTCAGCTTCAATGCTGAGTACAGCGTTATCGGCTGTTGATAGTGACTTTCTAAACGTAACATCTTCATTTTGACCTGTCAATTTAAGACCATTCTCAATTGAAGAAGTAACATACGTGCTTCCGGTAACATTCGTCCATTCCGTCAAATCAGCGTCAGACCACGCTGTTTCCGTACCACGCTCATAAATCACAGTCGCATCAGCCGCGCTTGCAGGCAATACAAATGCAAACTGAGCAGCCATAGCCAATGTAGCTGCGCCCGCAATTAACTTGTTGAAAATTTTACTTTTCATTTTAAATTTCTCCTCTCTCTCCTTTTGATTTAAATGTAATCATCAGTTGAGATAATTATACTATATTTTTTCTGTTTTGTATAGTCTTTTATTGCATTTTAACCAAAAAAGTCTGATTTTTCAAAAAAAATAAAATTTTTAAAAAAAAGCATTGACAAGTACTGTTTAAACTGATATAATATTTCCGTTGCTTATTTGGGACACATTGTCTTGAATAATAAACTAAATATGCACCTGTGGCGGAATTGGCAGACGCGCTAGACTTAGGATCTAGTGTCCCCGACGTGAAGGTTCAAGTCCTTTCAGGTGCACCACATATAAAAATGACATAAAACATAAAGTTTTATGTCATTTTTATATGTGGTGTTTTTAGCTTAATAAAACGCCAAAAATAATCTGTCCAATGTATATTGGACAGATTATTTTTATCTTCATATTACATATTATTATTTATATAATCAATAACATCCTGTACAGCGTCATCAATTGTTTTTTCCTCAGCCTGTTCCGCGCGTCGTTCCTTATACTCAACAATACCCTCTCCACATTTTTTACCGACAACAATTCTTACGGGAATACCTATAAGTTCTGAGTCCTTAAACTTAACTCCGGCTCTCTCGTTTCTGTCGTCAAGAAGAGCGTCAATACCTTTAGATTTCAATTCTTCATAAATTTTTTCAGCCATCTCAGACTGTTCTTCAATCTTACTATTGACAGGAATGACCACTGCCTGATACGGAGCTATCGATACAGGCCAGATAATGCCGTTCTCATCATTATTCTGCTCAATAGCAGCCGAAAGACAACGCGTAACACCAATTCCATAGCATCCCATGGTAACTGTCTTACTCTTGCCGTCCTCGTCAAGATATTTAAGTCCAAGCGCGTCGGAATACTTTGTTCCCAGCTTAAAAATATGTCCTACCTCTATCCCCTGCGCGGTCTTTATCGGCTTACCGCACTTAGGACAAGCGTCTCCTTCCTCTATAACTCGTATATCCGCCACAACATCAGGCGTAAAATCCTTGTTTATATTAACATTCTTATAATGCATATCAGTCTCATTTGCGCCTATAACAAAATTCTGCATTTGCGCAACCTCATTATCCGCATAAACAGGAATACTAAGTCCAACAGGCCCTGCGAAGCCAACCTCGGCATGAGTCAGTTCACGCACCATAAACGGTTCCGCAAGCTCCAAATCATCAATACATCCGACAAGATTTTTCAGTTTGACTTCGTTAATTTCCCTGTCGCCTCTTACCATTGCCGCAACATATTTATCATCGGCCTTATAAATTATTGTCTTTGCAAAATTATAAGGCTCCACTCCAAGAAACTCAACAAGCTCCTCTATCGTATGAACATTAGGCGTATGAATTTTCTCCATATCATAATCACCCTCAGCCGACGGTTTATCCGCATTAACACATTCAGCTTTTTCATAGTTAGCGGCATATCCGCAATCATCGCAATACGCTATTCCGTCCTCGCCTACAGGAGATTTAACCATAAATTCCTGACTTCCGCTTCCGCCCATAGCCCCCGTATCCGCGTCAACTATAGTGAAGTCCAGTCCCAAACGCGTGAATATCCTACAATAAGCGTCATACATCTTCCTGTACGACTCATTCAGTCCGTCGTCATTCAGATCAAAGCTGTACGCGTCCTTCATGACAAACTCGCGGCTTCTCATAATTCCAAATCGCGGACGTCCCTCGTCACGATATTTATGCTGTATCTGGTAAAGCGTCATAGGATATTCCTTATACGACTTTACATTATCTATTACCGTTTGAGTAAACAGTTCCTCATGAGTAGGTCCGAGACAAAAATCCCTGTCATATCTGTCCTTCATCTTGAACATACTCGGGCCGAAAACCTCCCATCTGCCCGAAGCCTGATACGCCTCAGCAGGAAGCAGAGCCGGCATCAGCAATTCCTGAGCCCCGGCGTTATCCATTTCCTCGCGGACAATTTTTTCAACCTTCTGCAAGGTTCTTATGCCAAGCGGCAGATAAGAATAAATCCCCGCGGCCAGTCTCCTTATCATACCCGCTCTGAGCATTAATTTATGGCTTGTAATTTCCGCTTCTGCCGGTACTTCTCTTAAAGTAGGCATAAGCAAATTTGACATTCTCATAACGTATATTCCTTTCTTTTCAGCCTGCGCGGCTGTAAATTTAATACTTATCGCTTTTAATAAGCGTTCCTATT
>CAJTPP010000049.1:16116-16359 GCA_910578235.1 uncultured Clostridia bacterium
TCCAGTCTTTGTGAATATTTCCAGAAGCAGACAATGCGGTATACGTCCGTCAATAATATGCACGCCCGTAACGCCGTTGTCAATCGCTTCAAGACACCCCATGACCTTTGGTATCATGCCACCGCTTATTGTTCCGTCATTTATCATTTCAAAGATTTCGTTCTTATGCACCTCATAAATAACATTATCCTTATCATCTTTTACACCCTCTACATCGGTGAGCAATATCAGCTTTTCGGCCTG
>CAJTPP010000049.1:16376-19516 GCA_910578235.1 uncultured Clostridia bacterium
CCCCAGCCGCAACCGTATCAGCATTTATATTATAGCTGTTCCCCTCATCATCCGTACCGATCGGCGCAATTACAGGTATATACTGATCGGATGACAGAAGATCAATAAGACAATGCTTTATATGTACAATATCCCCGACATATCCTATATCAACTTTTTCTCCGTCAACCTCTGTATATTGCTTCCTGCACTCAATAAAGCTGCCGTCAATACCGCTTATACCTACTGCTCTGCCGCCCTTAGTGTTAAGCAGCGCCACTATTTCCTTATTGGTTTTACCGATAAGCACCTGCTGCGCTGTCTGCATGGTTATATCATCTGTAACGCGCAGTCCGTTTATAAATTTACTTTTTACACCCCTGTCATTAAGCGCCTTTGAAATATCCGGACCTCCGCCGTGCACGACAATCGGATTAAGTCCGATAAACTTCAGAAGTGTTATATCTTCCATAACAGAGTTTTTTAATTCCTCGTTCACCATTGCGTTACCGCCGTACTTCACAACAACAGTCTTGCCCGAAAATTTCTGTATATACGGAAGCGCTTCAATCAGTATTCCCGCTTTCTTAATCAGTTCTTCCATTATAATAAAATCCTTTCAATATCTGAAATGTCTGTTTTTACAGATAAAAGCCCGCGTTTGCAAGTCCTGTTTTTTCGTCCAAACCAAACAGTAAATTCATGTTCTGCACAGCCTGTCCCGCGGCGCCCTTTACAATGTTATCAAGCGCTGATACTACAACCGCTCTTTTCAGGCGCTTGTCATAGCAAACACCTATATCAACAAAATTTGAGCCTGCCACATGCTTTGTCTCAGGCAAATTACCGCTATCCTTCACACGCACAAAAAACTCGTTTTTATAAAAATCTTTGTACATCTGAGTAAGCTCCTCTGCGCTTGACTCCCGTTTAAGATTTACATATATTGTCGAAAGAATACCACGTTTTTGCGGAATAAGATGAGGAGTAAATGAAATCATTATATTCTCCCCCGCAATATTTGAAAGCTCCTGCTCAATCTCAGAGGTATGACGATGATTTGTAACCTTATACGCCTTACTGTTTTCCGTACACTCGCAAAAACTGCTTTGAAGCGCAAGACCTCGTCCCGCGCCTGTAACGCCTGATTTTGCGTCAACAATTATATTATTTGCATCTCCGATTTTATTAGCAAGCAGCGGAGCCGCTCCAAGTATGGAACATGTAGTATAGCAACCCGGATTGCCGATAAGTCTCGCGTTCTTTATCTTATCTCTGTGAAGCTCCGGAAGTCCGTATACAGACTCCTTCAAAAGCTCCGGCGACGAATGTTTTTCACCATACCATTCCTCGTATACCTTCACGTCATCATAACGATAATCGCCGCTTAAATCTATTACCTTCAGTCCTTTTTCAAGAAGCGACGGTATAACTGTCTTTGAAGCCCCGTGAGGGAGCGCGGTAAACGCCACATCACATTCTGCGGCTGTATTCAGATCAAGCTCGGTGCATTCTTTCTCAAGCACATGATTAAAATTCTGATATACCCCGCTTATTTTCTGTCCCGCGAAGCTTTGTGAGCCGAGTATCTCAATACTAACCTCACTGTGATTTGTCAGAAGCCTTACAAGCTCAATCCCCGCGTATCCTGTAGCGCCAAGCACTGCCGCTTTTATCATTTCTATCCTTCCTTCCGATCTTTTCAATAGTTATCCTATTAATTATAGTACATATTTTTCGTTTTGTAAAGAGGAAATTGCCACATTATTGTAATATGCTCTTAACAAAAATCACGTTGAATTGTTACAGTGTTACCTGTATAATAATTAAAGGGAATTATGTAAATAATTATAGTATCATGTATTTTTGGGGGGTGTATGGTTGAAAAACAGAATATTCAGATTTTTATCTGCTTTCTGCTCGGCTGTTATTGCAATGTCCTGCCTTACTTTCAGCAGTGTAAGCGCTGACGAGCCTGTCGGAAAAATGTCCGCGGTATACGCTTATGTGCTTAACGACTACCTTTTCACTTACGGCGCAATGAAAACCGAAAACGCCGGAGACTCTTTCCGCGACAACGGTGACGGAACATACGCTCCTAACGGAATTGTATACAGCGAGATAATCAACTTTGACGCGAATGAAAATCCATATCTTGTCATTTTCCTTGCTGACGCCGGATATTCCACAGCTTCCTGCCATGTATGGAAATATGATGAGGAAAAAGAAAAGGCAGACCGTATCGCTATACTTGACATTAACTATACACAGCTTACAGACGGTCAGGTAGGTGTCTTCTCAATCGGCTCGAATGAGGCAAAACACTATATAATCTACAGTCTGTATGAAAATGACACTCTTATGCACACCGATTATTACACTGTTATAGACGGCGACGCGTTTGAGTATGTAAACGCTCCTCAGGTAATCAGCGAGTCGGGAGTTATTGATTTCAGCAGCAGCTATTTCCATCCCGGCGTAGATATATCGCAGTTTAACAGGCATATTGAAAAATTCTTTGACAGTCTCAAAAATGCGGCGGCGGACAGCGTAACCTATGAGGATATTGCCGAGCGTTTGCAGGACGATGACGAGGCGCGGATAGAGGCTGTTCTGAAAAACGCGGTAAATTACAACAATTTTGATATCGCCGATTATTCATCTATGGACGAGTATCGCAAAGCGCTGGTGGCAGAACCGAACGGCGATAGATTTTATCTGATTTCCGAAGCGTATAATCTGGGAGACGAAATATATTATATACGCTTCTCCACAGACCGGTCGTATTACAACTATGCTCTTCTGCGCAGAAGCGACGACGCTGAAAACGGTTATCAGCTGTTAAAAGTCAGAACAGACTGCATACCGCTGTCAGACAGAGAATTAAAGCAGATAAAAACAGATTACGACAGAAACACACTGCTGTATAAAAAAGCTCAGGGTTCTCTGAAACTTCTGAGAACATCAAAATACAGTGACAGTGAAAAAACAAAAGAACCGATATTTAATATCGAAAAGATAATGCACAGCTCAACAAGACTTCCGGCCGTATGTATCGGAGGAGGCGTTGCAATCGCAATGCTCACAATTTTATGGGTATATCTGTATAGTGATAGCGATTAAACAAAAAAAGACGGTAAATGATTACCATCTTAGACAGC
>CAJTPP010000050.1:0-4870 GCA_910578235.1 uncultured Clostridia bacterium
AAGAGCAAGAAAATAACCGCCCCTCTTTAAAAAAGGTATGCACCACTCTGAAAGTACCGTCAGATTTGCCACAGCGCGGGATACTACCGTATCAAACTGCCCCCGGTACATTCTGTTTTTTCCGCCGTCCTCGGCGCGCGCGTGAACAAGCTCGATATCGTTAATACCCACCTCGCCGCAAACTGTTTTTAAAAAATTAACTCGTTTATTCAGACTATCCAGCAATGTAAGTTCAATTTCAGGCTTTGCAATCTTCAAAACCAGTCCCGGAAAACCCGCGCCTGTGCCGACATCAATCACTCTGCCTTTTACATACCCGGTATGAATTGCAGTAAGCGAATCAAGAAAATGCTTTGTAGCAATCCCCGCATCATCCGTTATAGCTGTAAGATTGATTTTCTCATTCCATTCCACAAGCAAACGCGCGTACTGTTCAAGCTGGCTTATCTGTTTATCGTCAAGATGTATATTAAGCTGTTCACTTCCGTCTGTAATTAAATCTCTCATACGTTTATCCTAAAATCTTTTCAATAAGCTCAGCCAGTTCTTCGGCTTTTCTTGTAATATATGCCTCGTCATTTCCCTCTATCATAACGCGCACAAGCGGCTCCGTTCCCGACGTGCTTATCAGCTCTCTGCCCGCACCCGCAAACTCATCCTCCAGAGCCTTGCAGGCAGCGGCAATTTCCTCATTTTCCATATATGTATTCTTATTCTCAAGTCTTACAGTCGCGTTTCTGAGCACCTGAGGCATTACCTGTACAATACCAGCCGCCTCCGAAGCCTTCAAACCCGTTTTCTTAAGCACGGCTAAGAACTGCAATGCGCTGACAAGACCATCGCCTGTTGTGTTATGATCAAGGAAAATAATATGTCCCGACTGCTCACCGCCGATATTATAACCGTTTTTCAGCATTTCCTCCAGCACATAACGGTCTCCGACCTTTGTTCGGGGAATATTGATACCGAGCTTTTCGCCCGCTATAAACAGGCCGAGGTTACTCATAACTGTAGCCACAAGCGTATTTTGCTTCAAATTTCCGCTGTCTCGCATAAATTTTGCGCACGCGGCCATTATCTGATCGCCGTCAATAAGATTACCCTTTTCGTCAACCGCAAGCATTCTGTCTGCGTCACCGTCAAAGGCTATACCTACATCGGCGCCGATTGATGTTACATACGCCTGCAAGCTTTGCATATGCGTAGATCCGCACATATGATTAATGTTAACGCCGTCCGGAGTATTATGAATTGCCTCCACATTTGCTCCGAGTTTGTTAAGCGCCTTGAAAGCTGTCTCATAGCTCGCTCCGTTCGCGCAGTCAACCGCCACCTTTATTCCGTCCAGGCGGCAATCAATAGTCGATACGGCAAATGAAACATAGTCCTCCACCGCGTTATGATTTGCGCTGACATAACCCACATGTCCGTGCGTAGGCAGATTTTCAATAACCTTTTCGCCAAGTATATAGCTTTCAATCTCATCCTCAATAGCATCGCTCAGCTTATAACCATCCGCATTGAAAAACTTAATGCCGTTATACTCGCACGGATTATGCGACGCGCTTATAACAACGCCGGCGTCAGCCTTATAGTATCTTGTCAGATACGCGACCGCCGGAGTGGGAACAATACCAAGCGGAATAACCTTCGCGCCCATAGAACACAATCCCGCTGTAAGCGCGGCTTCAAGCATATCCCCCGACTTTCTTGTATCCTTGCCGATAAGTATTCTCGGCCTTCTCTGGCTATGCTTAGTCAGCACATATGCTCCGCTCTGTCCCGTCCTGAACGCGAGATCTGCCGTCAGATCCTTGTTCGCAATTCCCCTGATACCATCTGTACCAAATAGCTTTCCCATTATGTTTTCCTCCTGAAAATAACTTTCATCAATATCAATACTTTTACGCCGCATAATCGCGCAATGTCAAAAACAGCAAACTTATTTCTCCATCACGCGTCAAAACGGCAGACATTCCTGTAATCATACTATTTCCGCGCCGCTTTGTATATCGTTCATTGTTGTCAAAACCGTCAGTTCATCCTCAAATTCAGCGGATAAGATCATACCGCGCGACTCAAGTCCCATCATTTTTCTCGGTTTAAGATTTGCCACAAACAATACATTTTTACCTATCAATTCTTCGGGCTTGTGATATTTTGAAATGCCCGATAAGATCTGTCTCGTATTGCTGCCCACTTGAAGCGTAAACCGCAGCAGCTTTGACGACTTAGGCACCTTATCACACTCAATGACTTTTCCTACGCGTATATCAAGCTTCTCAAAATCCTCAAACTCAATATAGTCTTTAAACGGAGCAATATCGACTGCTTCCTCACTGCCGAATTCAGCAGTCAGTTCTTCCATTTTCTTATCCGCGTCAATTCTGGCAAACAGCACCTCCGGTTTGCCTACCTTTGAGCCCGCCTTTGTTATACCAAACTTCTTTGTGCTTTCAAAGCTCAGATCGGCCGCGTTAATCTGCTCCGCAATCCTCTTTGACGTCTCAGGCATATACGCGCTCAAAAGCGCCGCTATAATTCTGATTGTCTCAGCAAGATTATACAGCACGGTTCCGAGCCTTGCTCTGTCTGACTCGTTCTTCGCAAGCACCCACGGTGTTGTTTCGTCAATATATTTGTTCGCTCTGTCAACAACCCGCCATATTTCATCCAGACTATCGGCCACATGGAGCGTCTCCATTTTTTCAGTAATCCTCTCAATAGCGCCTGTCGCAGTCTTTTTGAGATCATTGTCAAACTCGCCCGAAATATTACCGGGTTGTATTTCACCGTCAAAATACTTGTTAATCATAGCCACTGTTCTGTTTACAAGATTACCGAGAGTATTTGCGAGATGACTGTTAAAGCGGCTTATAAACACCTCGTAGGTAATGGTTCCGTCCTGCGCGAACGGCATCTCGTGCAGCGAGTAATACCTCACCGCATCCACTCCGAAATGCTTTACAAGATCTTCGGCATATATAACATTACCTCTTGATTTGCTCATTTTTTCCTCGCCCACAAGCATCCATGGATGTCCGAAAACCTGCTTCGGAAGCGGCTCGCCGAGAGCCATCAGCATAATCGGCCAGTATATGGTATGAAAACGCAATATGTCCTTACCGATAATATGCACGTCGGCAGGCCAGTATTTATCATACAGATCACCCTTTTCATCGGGAGTATAGCCAAGTGCCGTAATATAGTTGGAAAGCGCGTCTATCCACACATACACCACATGACCGGGATCAAACTCAACCGGAATACCCCATGAAAAACTTGTTCTGGACACACATAGATCCTGTAATCCGGGTTTCAGAAAATTATTCACCATTTCATTTTTACGCGACTCGGGCTGGATAAATTCCGGATGTGTTTTTATATAATCCATCAGTTTATCCTGATACTTGCTCATTTTGAAGAAATACGCTTCCTCTTTAGCCTTTTTTACCTCGCGTCCGCAATCGGGACATTTACCGTCGGCAAGCTGCGTGTTTGTCCAAAACGACTCGCACGGCGTACAGTACCAGCCCTCATACTCGCTTTTATAGATATCCCCCTGATCATACAGCTTTTTGAAAATCTGCTGTACAGCCTTTTCATGATAAGTGTCGGTAGTACGGATAAACTTGTCATAGCTGATATTCAGCATATCCGCGATATCCTTTATCTGCGCGGCTATTTTATCAACATGCTCCTTAGGCGTTATACCTTCCGTCTCGGCAATCTCCTGTATCTTCTGGCCATGCTCATCGGTACCGGTCAGAAAAAACACATCCTTTCCGATAAATCTGTTGAAACGCGCGATCGCGTCCGTCAGAATAATCTCATATGTGTTGCCGATATGCGGCTTCTTTGATGTGTACGCAATAGCTGTAGTAATGTAAAACTTCTCTTTACTCATTCCAGTCACTCCCCATTAAATTTATCACAAATTGTTTAAATAATATAAACTGCTTCTTTATAACCTTGCCTATATGCTTAATAATACGTATCGGCGCCTCAAAAATTCCCGCCTTATAGAAGCTTATTATAATCATAAGTATAATCGGCCCGAGAATAAGGCCTCCGATACTGAGTGTTTTATAGCCGATATACATAGACATAAGCGTCAGCAGCGGGTTCATACCCACGCCGCTGCTGACCAGCTTCGGCTCTGCTATACGCCGCATGACCGTAACAGCCAGATATATCACTATAAGTCCGACGCCCAGCTTAATATCTCCGTTTAAAAACGACGCCACTGTCCACGGCCATAAAATCAATCCGCTTCCAAAAAACGGAAGCGCGTCTACTATCGCTATGCCCAGAGCGATAAGAAGAGCGTAATCTATGTCAAAAATACTCAGCCCTATAAACATTACTCCAAACGCTATAAACATAAGTATTACCTGCGCTTTGAGATAACCGCCGAGATATTGTTTAAGCTCCGCCTTCACCAGCCGCAGTCTTTCCGATGTTTTACGCCTGAACAGCTTATGCAGCGTACCCGCCACGGCTTTATTCTCAGACACCATAAAATATGAGGAAAGCAAAAATACTATCACGGAAATAAACACGCTTGGTATCGCCTTCGCGAAATCACCCGCATGATTCATAACAGGTTTTGACACCGTATTTATAAGCTCTGCCGCCTTATCGGAAACCGCCTGCGACAACGCGCTCAAAGCCTCCTGGATATTAAGCGGCAAATTTACATACACAGCTGACCATTTTTCACCAAAGGCATGCATATTCGCGCGCGTGCTTTCATAAATCTGCGGAAACTGCGTGTAAAGCGTCCTGATTTCATCAACAATCTTCCATACCGCAAATGTGATTACTCCTCCGAGCAGTCCGACTATAAGTACTATTACAAGAACAGCGG
>CAJTPP010000050.1:4920-19249 GCA_910578235.1 uncultured Clostridia bacterium
AAGCGGATTTACTGCCAGCGAGAAAACATAGCCGAGAATAAACGGCAAAAACAGTCTTATGATAAAGCCCGCCGCGCCGACTATCTTCGGCAGAAACAAATAAACAAGCACTGCCGCGGCGGCTGTACAGCCGGCAAACACCAGCAGCTTTACCCAATTTTTTTTAATTTTCATACTATCATTCCCTTCACGAGAATTTTCAATAAAGGCAAAACCCGTTATTTAACTTTTCAGATATAAAACTTTAGTTTGTTCTGCGCATCAATCCCGAACCGCTGAAAAGTGTAAGCGAAACCCGCCGCATAAAAACGGCGACCTCTCGCTTTTAGTTATTTTTGCAAAAATCTATTCATAAGCTCATAGCCGGGATCAATATATATTCCCGTTTTCCGTCCGTTTTCCTCTGTATATGCAAGTCCGGCGTTTGTATCGGTTTCCCTTGTGCTGTCATAA
Organism: uncultured Clostridia bacterium; assembly: GCA_910578235.1. Lineage (GTDB taxonomy): Bacteria > Bacillota > Clostridia > UBA1381 > UBA1381 > Hominilimicola. Next base: position 5,374 of record CAJTPP010000050.1, read on the forward strand.
ATAATATAAGGCACAGGATCGGAAACATGCGTTTTCAGCTTAATCGGCGTCGGATGATCAGGCATAATAAGCATTCTATAATCAATACCGCGCTTTTCAAGCTCCTCTTTCAAAAATGCGACCACTTTCCTGTCTATTATTTCCACAGCAAGCTTTTTCTTTTCAGGCTCGCCCTGATGTCCCATTTCATCCGGAGCTTCCATATGAACATAAACAAAATCACTGCCGCCGAGCACAGCGTCAAGGGCAGCCTGAGCCTTTCCCTCCCAGTTTGTTTCACAGTTACCTGTCGCGCCCTCTACATCGATTGAATTCATACCGGCGCATTTCGCAATACCCTTTATAAGATCAACCGCTGAAATAACACTGCCTTTAAGGCCAAATTTTTTCTCAAAATTATCAAGCTGAGGCTTTGTGCCTTCACCCCATACCCATATTGAGGTGGCAGGATTTTTACCCGCAGCAATACGCGCCTTGTTTACAGGATGCTCCCGAAGAATTTTCCCGCTTGCTTTCATCATTTCAAGCAGTTTTTCCGATCCCTCGCCCTGCGGAAGATGATCCGTTATTTTTCTGTCTGAAATATCGTGAGGCGGAGTAAGCGAAACATTTGTACTTCCTCCGTTCCATACGCATAAATGACGATAACTCACGCCTGAATAGAATTTAATCTTATCAGTATCAAGCTCCTTAGCGACAGCGTCAATAAGCTGCGCCGCTTCCTCCGTTGAAATTTCTCCCGCGCTGTAGTCAAGCATAATCTTATCAGCGTAATCTTCCTCGTCACTCAAAGTAACAAGATTAGTACGGAACGTCACATCATCATCTTTAAGCTGCACTCCTATCGATGCCGCCTCCAGCGGTGACCGCCCGCTGTAGCATTTTCTCGTATCATAACCCATAACGGATAAATTAGCCACATCGCTACCCGGCTTCATACCCTCCTGGACAGTTTTAACCATACCCATTTCTCCGTGCATCGCCATATAGTCTATTGTCGGCTTATCAGCAGCCTCCAAAACTGTCTTTCCCCCAAAAGCGTCGACAGGATAATCCGCCATACCATCGCCTAATATTACTATATACTTCATTGATATTCCTTCCTTTCAGGTTATCTTAACCGTTCTTAATTCTCGGTATAACCGCTATCGCGCCTTTACCGACATGCGTGCCGATAAGAGGGCCAAACTCACCGTACATTTCAATACAGCCGTCTCCGTATTCCTCTCTCAGCTTTACGCACACCTCCTGTCCCTTGCTGTCATCGGACTGCACAACAAGAAACATAGGATTTTCTCTATCCATATCGCTGTCCTCTCCAACCTTTTCTATAAGCTTGTCAAGCAGCTTTTTTTTACCTCTAAGCTTATCAATACTTTCCACAAGACCATTTTCAATTGTAAGCACAGGCTTTATATCCAGCATTGTGCCGACAAACGCCGCGGTTTTTGACAGGCGGCCGCCTTTTTCCAGATACTTCAGCGTATCTACAAGCAGATAACAGCGCCACGTTTTAATATATTCCTCACATTCCGCTATAATCTCATCTACACTTTTTCCGTCAATCGCCATTTGAGCTGCGTGCACTGCGGTCTGCGCAATATACAGCGAAAATTTATATGAGTCTACAATATGAAAATCCGCTTCGGGATTTTCTTCAAGAATTTCATTTTTCACAAGGTTAGCAGTCTGATACTGTCCGCTCGCCGCGGAAGATAACGCGAAATAAATGACGCTCTTATGCTCTTTGCATAACCTTGAAAAATAGTCATACATGTCACCGTACGGCGTTTGGGATGTTGTCGGAAAACCGTCAAAACTTTCCAGCTTATCAAAAAACTCCCGGTTAGTTATATCAACCCTGTGCACAAACTGTTCCTCACCGAAAAGGCTTAAAAATGATATTATTCCTATATCATATTTATCCGCAATTTCCTGAGGAATATCCGAACCCGAATCCACAACAATTTTAATATCTGACATAAGCAAATCTCCTTTACCAGTTAAATTTCGTAAGCTGACCGAGCCGCTTCAAATTGTCAAATCCCTGCTGACGAAGCGCCTCATATATAACTACCGCAACGGAATTGGATAAATTCAAACTCCGAGCTTCTTCAATCATGGGAATACGTATGCACTTCTCCTCATGCTCATAAAGCAGCTCCTCCGGAAGTCCCGCATCCTCTCGCCCGAACAGGATATAATCATTATCCCTGAATTCCACGTCGGAGTATGTATGCTTTGCCTTTGTGCTCGCGTAAAAATACCGCGCGCCGTTTGTTTTTTCAAAAAAATCAGAAAGATTATCATAATACTGAACATTAAGCAAATGCCAGTAGTCAAGTCCCGCGCGTTTTAAGTTTTTATCTGTAATCTGAAACGCCGTTGGGCGCACTATATGCAGCTGTGAGCCTGTCGCAGCGCAGGTACGGGCGATATTCCCCGTATTCTGCGGTATCCTCGGCTCTACCAAAACTATATTGAACACATCACCATATCCTTTACCTTAAAAATTTCAGCATCAACCTGTTCAGCAACGGACGCTTAATCATGACCGCCTTTTTAGGACACAATTCCTGACAGCAAAAACATTTAATACATTTTTTTTCATCTATAACAGGTCTGCCTAAACTCATATCAATAGCTTTAGGAGGACAGCACCGCGCGCACTCCCCGCAGCTTACACACATACTGTAATTCATTTTCGGTTTTGACGCGAGCGCGTTAGTAAGACGCGCATTCAACGATGCCGGCAGAGAAATCAGCTTTAACAGATTAAAATGACTTTCAGGTTTAAGAAAATCCTTTATAACAAGCTCATTAAGGCTTTCCCCGACAATATCCAGACTATCCGCGCTACGCCCAACAAGTCCTCTTTCCACCGCCTCGCGCACCGTATCCACCTCATCGGGAGTATAGTCTATCAGACGGCACGCCGCCATATCAAGCGCATGCGAGTTTTCAGACGCCATAACAAGTCCGATATGTCTGTTTTGTCCCGCGGTAGGCCCGTTACCTTCCATTCCCCATACAGCATCCATAATTGACAGAGTGGGTTTTACACACTCATGCAGATCAACAAGCATTGAGCAAAAAGCCTTCCGCTCATTCAGCCGAAAATGAAGCTCTGCCTTATGCGTGCCCGGAATTACGCCGAATAAATTTTTAACCGCGCCCGTATAGCTTGTCATAGCGTGGGTTTTCAGTTTAGGCAGCGAGATTATCACATCCGCCTCAAGTATCGGATTTATTACGGGAATATTTTTTACGGTCTTCCCCTCAGAATAATTTACTTCCGTAAAAGCCGTGTCAAAATTCAGTTTGGCATTTGTACCCTCAATCGCCTTGTCAACTCCGCATACGCTGTATACACCTTTGAGCGCGGCTGTATTATATGGTCCTCCGGGGCTTTCGGCTATAGTCACAATTCCTCCCGCCTTCTCCGCCATAATAATCACAGCGCGAAGAAAATCGGGATTTGTTGTAACTGCCTCGTCAGGCTTTTTCTTTGACACAAGATTTGGTTTGATAACCACTCTGTCTCCCTTTTTTACAAATTTTTCAATTCCGCCTATAAGAGACACTGCCCGCTCTACCGCTGAAAGCGCGTTGGAATACTGTTCACATTTTACTATGGAAACCTTATTATTCATACAAATATCCTTAACACGTAAATAAGTGTTAAAATCCTTTCCTGCTTTAAAAATTGTGAACCCTCCACCTATTTTATACCATTATACAATATTCTTCCTTATATTTCAACTGTTAAACAACAGTATTAAGGATTTTTTTATAATAAATTAAAAAGAACCGCTTTTAGCAGTTCCTTTAAATTATTACAGCTTTTTAATTACCTAATGGACAACGCATTAACTTTCCGATACAGCATCTCTGAGAAGCAGAACTCGCTGTTGTTTTGTCACTATCCGAAAGAAGGCGTTACCATTACAAAAGTAAATTTTTTTCTTGCTATATACAACAGCGCGTTTCACACATATTGTAACGATGAAATTTGTTAATATCCTCAATTTTTAGGATTAACAATATCACGCCAGTCAAGATCCCCGCGTTCCAGTCCGTGTATAAGTACCTCGGCTGTAGCTGAATTAGTAGCAATCGGTATATTATGCATATCGCACAGTCTCAAAAGCGAAAACACATCAGGCTCATAACTTTCCGCATTCAGCGGATCACGAAAAAACAATACAAGGTCAATCTCATTATATGCGATACGCGCGCCTATCTGCTGGTCACCGCCCTGCGGTCCCGACAAAAATCTATATACGTTAAGACCGGTATTTTCAATTATCATCTTACCCGTTGTGCCTGTGGCATACAATGAATGTCTTGAAAGGACACCCGAATAAGCTATACAAAACTGTACCATCAATTCTTTTTTCTTATCATGCGCTATCAGTGCGATATTCATGAAAATACCCCCTTTGTTCTTTCTTTAAGCAAAATTTATTTTACAAACAGCTTTTTCATACGCTTAAAAAAGCCTTCCTTCTCGTCAAAATCCATCACTGGAACATCCTCGCCCAGAAGTCTTGCTGTTATATTCAAAAACGCGCGTCCCGCTCTTGAATTACCCTCGGACACCGCCAGATTTCCTTTCAGAGCGGCAGATATAAGTTCTTCGTCATCAGGTATTATTCCTATAACAGGCACCTGAAGCATATCCACACAGTCATCCATGTTCATCATTATACCCTTGCCAATCATATCGGCTCTTATACGGTTTATAATAACTTTTATATCAGTGACACCCATGTCTTCAAGAACCGATATTGCCCTGTCGGCGTCTCTTAACGCGGTAATTTCCGGCATTGTGACAATAACCGCGCTGTCCGCGCACATTGCGGCGTATGTAAATCCGCCGTCCACACCGGCAGGCGCGTCGGCCACACAGTAATCAAATCTTGATTTTATTCCTTCCCACACCATTCGTACTTTGTCTTTGTCAAGAGACGACGCGTCCCGCGTCTGAGGCGCCGGAATAAAATAAAGATTTTCATACCGCTTATCTCGGATAAGCGCTTCATCGAGAGTACACGCACCGTCAACAACATCCGCGATATCATATACAATACTGTTTTCCAGTCCAAGCGCAACATCAAGATTACGCAGTCCCATATCCATATCCACAAGCACAACCAATCTGCCTCTTGACGCAAGCGCCGCGCCAATATTCGCGGCAGTAGTAGTTTTGCCTGTGCCGCCCTTTCCAGACGCAATTATGATAATCTTTCCCATTACCGAAAACCCTTTCAGTGTAACTTTAATGCAACGCAAGCGCCCAAAAACCATTCCTATTCTATTGTAGCACAGATTTTTCCGTTTGTCCACAATTTTATAAAAACATACACAAATTTTTCTGTACTATTTGTTGTAATATTGTGAGAAATGGGTATATAGCTTTAAATATCAGAAAATACGTCAAATTCCGCGGTGTAAATCATTCCGTCCATGATATATGCTCTTACAGGAGTATTGCGGACAGACTCCTCATCCCCAGTATATTTTCTAAGCACGCGCGATATTCTTACCTCCTGCGGAGCAAAATCCATAGCGATAATATACGCGTTGTCATTACCCATGCACCCCGCTTCCACACTGCCTTTGAGAGAACCCATAACAACGACATTCCCTACCGCCGTTATCTTTCCTCCCTCCTCGACGTCTCCCACAAGAATAAGATGTCCGTCAGATTCAACCGTTTTACCGCTTTTCACAAGTCCCTCATAAAAACGAGCGCGGCTGCTCTTAAAATTAGTGGTGACAACCTCTTTTATCTCTCTGAATGACTCCTCGCTGTCATTTTCTTTTTCCTCTGCAGGCTCCACGCTTAAATCAAGAGGAAGCTCCAGTGTTTGTTCAATATATTTTTCCTCACGAAGTTTTTTACGCTCACCGTAATTTACCGTACTTTCGGGCAGCATTGCCGAAACCACCGCCTCAAGACGCATTTTATCGCTCGCTGTAAGCTCGCGTCCGACAAAATAGATGTTGCAGTGTCCGTCCCCGAAGAACTTGCGGAATTGACGCAGCTTTTCATAAAGTGAAGTGATTATATCGGAAATTCCGCTTTCACTGTCAATATAAATTTTAACTCCGTCAATCGTTCCTTTTAGCTTTATTAATTCCTTTTCCAATATATTCACCCCTTTCAAATCATCTCAGAAGCCCGCCCGCATTTTGGCGCACTTCTTCCGTTGGCTTCGGAGACTGATCGGCGTTCAGATTAAAATACTTATCAAAAATATCCTTAGCAACCTGCGCCGCGTTTGTGCCCCGCACACCATGCTCCAGTACGACAGCCACAGCTATCTGAGGATCATCAAACGGCGCGTACGCTATGAACACGGCGTTATTCGAACCGTTCCCAAGCTGCGCGGTACCTGTTTTACCGCCGACCTGCACCCCGTAATTCGAAAACACCTCACTGGCGCTTCCCTCGTCCGCAACCTTTTTCATACCCTGTTTCACAGCATTTAAGACATCCTCATCCATGTCTATACTTTCTCTTACCTCAGGCTCAAATTCCCTGACTACACTGCCATCCACAGACGAGCGCACGCTCTTTATAAGATTTACCTTATACCGTGTTCCGCCGTTTGCGATAGTAGCGGCATAATTAGCCAGCTGCAGCGGTGTAAACAAACTGTATGACTGACCGATTGCCGCCTGAAGCGTATCACCGCCATACCAATCCTGACTCGTCAAATTCTGCACAACCTGCTTTTTGTATTCAGGACTTGCCATATGTCCCGCTGTTTCCTCATTAAGCTCTATCCCCGTTGATACGCCAAGACCAAATTTTTCCGCATATTTTCCGAGAGCGTCAATACCCAGCCTCCGTCCGACTTCATAAAAGAAGAAGTTACACGAGTTTTCCAGCGCGGCTGTAACATTCTGTTTGCCGTGGGTCATTTTATACTCGTTCCATATCCAGCAAGTAGGCTGATAACCCTCATAAAACTTATATACTCCCTTATCCTCTATAATTTCACTTATACTGAGATTACCGCTCTGAAGCGCGGCAATCGCTGTCAGCGGCTTAAATGTAGAGCCGGGACTGTATGTTCCGTTTACGGCCCTGAACACCATCGGACGCGCCTCGTCCTCAAGAAGCGCGCTGTAATCCTCGTCAAACCGTGACATATCATATGTCGGATGCGACGCGAGCGCGAGCGCGTCTCCTGTTTTGACATCTATGACGGCGGCCGCTCCCGCGTTACAGTCCGCTCCGTCTTTAGGCTTAACACCGCTTGATCTCCGTATATTCTCTATATTTTTTGCCAGCGATTCCTCCGTCACACGCTGAAGATCACTGTCTATGGTAAGAATAAGATAATTACCCGGAACAGGTTCCGTGTCGTTAAGCACAGTTATATCCTTGCCGTTAACCGATTTTGTTGTGCCTGTCGTTCCGTCGGTGCCGCGCAGATATTCTTCCGCCCACTGCTCAATTCCCTGTTTGCCTATAGTGTCATGTATGCCATATCCGAGATTTTTCTTTTCCTCATATTCGGACGCGTTGATTTTTCCCACACGTCCGACAATGTGCGTAGCCAGTCCGGGCTGATCATACTGACGTATATAATCGTTTATAACTGCTATTCCTCTGAACTCGCCCTGACGCTCTTTTATCTCTGTAACCGCCGCCACGCTTATATCCTCGGCCACAGTAAACAAAGTTGTCTGCGAAAGACCGCCGATTTCCGCCGCCAAACGTATGGCCGCAATGCGCCGCTGTTCGTCCTCACTGTACACACTACTTATTTTATAACGCTGCTTTAAAACCCGCATAACCTCATCGGCAGACATATTTTCCGCTATATCAATATCTTTACAGCTTTCAAACCACGCCGCGCGCTCATCCTCAGTGCTTCCGTCCTCATTTTCGTCCTCAAACTGATATGAATACGGCGCAAAAGTTATCGGCAGTCCGTCATAAAATTCACACTGATTGGAATATAACACGTCTATAAGCTTTTTTATAACATCATTAAATTCCTCGTCCTTCATATCTGTTTTCTGCATAACAACAGAATACCCGACCTTGTTGGATACAAGACGGGTACCATACCTGTCAAGTATTTCACCGCGCGGCGCTTTTTCAACAATATTCGTTGTCAGTCTGTCGTTAGCTATTTCATTATACTGCTCACCCTTTAAAATTTGCAGATCAAAAAGCCGCCACGCAATCGCCGCCGCCATTATCACGAGCATTATTTTTAATATAACAAACCGCGCTTTACTGTTTGGCATTTATAACCTTCTCCTTAAACAATCAACAGTTTCTTTTTCTTTTCTTTATACATTAACGCTTTCAGCAGAGGATATATTAACGCCGCAAGAGCCATATTACATACCGCTGTCGGCAGAGCGTTATACATAAACATACTCATACTGACCGTCATATGCTCAACAGCAAACAAAGCTGTTTCCATAGCGACTGACGATATAAATGTCCACACAATCGCTTTGGCATAATTGCCTACATATACAGGCTTGTCTCTGAGTGTAAAAATCACTATTGAACTATACACATAAAACAGCGTTATCACAACAAACTCTCTGCCGCACAAAGCGCCCGCCGCCGCGGCGCATATCAGACTTATTGTGACGGCATTGCGAAACTCATTCTCCAGAAGCATCACACACACCACATAAGCCATAACAGCCGACGGTACCGCGCCAAATATATGAACCCTTGCGAGCAGAACCGTCTGAATAAGAAAAATAATAAATATCCAAAGAAATATTTTAAAGTTTCTCAATTTTTCTTTACCTTAACCCTTTCATATCAATCCTGACCAAATCCCGCTGACAGGCTGCAAATTTACATACCGCGGAATTTATCATAGCTTAATACGTGCCGTTTATCACAAGTACCTCATACAGCTTGTCAAAATCAACAAGCGGTTCGATAGTGGCGTAATTCAGATTACCCATAGCGTCAGAATTAACCTCGCGTATCGCCCCCACCGAAAGTCCGGCGGGATATATTCCGCCTGAACCCGAGGTTTCAAGAAGATCCCCGACAATCAGATTTGATCCTTTGTCTATGAAAGTCATCTTACAATAATTTTCGCCGTAAAGCTCGTTGTCTCCCTCAACAACAGCAACATCACCCGTTCTTGAAACCTTCACTCCCATAGCGTTATTCGGATTTAAAATAGTTGAAACCAACGACCATGTAGGCCCCGTTTCCGTAACCACGCCCACAACGCCGTCAGGAGTAATAACGGCGTTTCCCGCCGAAATACCCGCAAGCGAGCCCTTGCTTATCTGCACGGTGTCATAACGGTATCCCGAGGAATACGCTATAATTGACGCCGAGACCGTTGAATAGCCTGTAAGATTTTCTTTCAGCTCAAGCATTTCCTTAAGCCGCTCATTTTCTTCACGGTAATTAGTTATATCCCTGTTCTGCTTTTTAAGCTCGTTAATCTGAGTTACAAGCCGCTCGTTCTCGTCCTTATAGCTTTTCATTTCACGTATAAAATCCGTTGTGCCCTTGATTTTATTTACAATATACGCCACACCGTTCTGAAACGGCGCAAACACAGTCCTCGCGGCCGCAGACACAGGATTTACACCGCCGAAATGCGCTATAGCGGCAATTAAAAGTACAATTGCCGTTGCGGCAGCGGCAAGCTGTACACCCTTTTTTCTGAAAAATGATGACATTGTCTTTCCTTTCAAAATACATTTTATCTGAATTCGTTATCCGCGGCTGTTACTTTGAGCTTTCAATAAGATCTTTAATATTTTCAAGCGCCTTTCCTGTGCCTATTACCACACAGTCAAGCGGATATTCCGCAACATGAGTCGGAATTTTCGTAATCTCGGTAATCAGTTTGTCAAGTCCTTTTATAAGAGCGCCGCCGCCTGTAAGAGTTATACCTCTCTCCATTATATCCGCGGCAAGCTCGGGCGGCGTGTTTTCAAGCGTCAGTTTTATAGCCTCAATCATTTCGTCGACATTTTCGCTTATTGCCTCTCTGATCTCGCTTTCCTTTATCTGCGCTGTTTTCGGCAACCCTGTTGACACATCGCGTCCGCGCACCTCATAAACGGCCTCCTCGTCATCCTCGTACGCCGAGGCGATTGACAGCTTTATTTCCTCCGCCATCTTGTCTCCGATATTAATCTGATGCTCTTTTTTCAGATAATTGATTATGGCGCTGTCAAGAGCGTTTCCCGCGATACGTATTGACCTTGACGCGACAATACCGCCGAGAGAAATAACCGCCACCTCCGTAGTGCCGCCTCCGATATCAACAATCATATTGCCGGTAGCTTCATTTACGGGAAGTCCCGCGCCCAAAGCCGCGGCCATAGGCTCCTCTATAAGAGCGGCGGCCTTAGCTCCCGCCTGAATGACAGCCTCCTCAACCGCGCGGCGCTCTACCTCGGTGATGCCCGACGGTATACAAACAACCACTCTCGGTTTAAATACTTTGCTTACATTCGCTTCTTTTATGAACGAGCGTATCATGGCTTGTGTTATATCAAAATCCGCTATAACGCCGTCCTTCATAGGACGCACCGCCACAATGTTTTCAGGAGTTCTGCCTATCATATCATTAGCCGCGTTTCCGACTGCCAGCACTTTACCCTCGTACTTATCTATAGCAACCACGGAAGGCTCTCTGACAACTATCCCCTGACCTCTGGCATACACGAGCGTATTGGCCGTGCCAAGATCAATTCCTATATCCTTTGAAAAAATCCCCATCGTTCTTCTCCTTTAAAACACTTTAATATCAAATTCTTTTTCAAGCGTATCCGCAAGCGCGCTTATCGGCAGTCCCACAACATTAAAGTAATCACCGTCTATTTTTTGTATCAGCATAGCTCCCGATCCCTGTATTCCGTACGCGCCGGCCTTATCCATAGGCTCGCCCGAGCGTATATACGCGTCAATTTTTTCATCTTCCAGCTCTTTAAAGTGTACCCTTGTTTTCACACTGTTACACACTGTTTTTCCGTCAGATATACGCATTACGCAGTAGCCTGTATACACCTCATGCGAGCGTCCCGAAAGCTTTTTCAGCATTTCACATGCCGATTGAACATCAGACGGTTTTCCAAGAATATTGCCGTCAAGTGTGACAATAGTGTCAGCCGAAATGACAACTGCTTCCTTATTTTTAAGCACTGACTTCGCGGACGCTCCCGCTTTCAGCAGCGCAATCTCCTGTACATAAAGTCCGACAGGTATATCCTTTGAAATGCTGTTTTCATCAGCATTTGAAACAACAATTTTAAAATCAAGTCCCATAACGCCAAGCAGTTCTTTTCTGCGCGGCGACGCGGACGCGAGTATAAATTCCGTCATATCTTCTCCTTTACAGCACACCCCTGTAAAAATGCCCTCTCGTATATGAATTGTCAGGCATTATATCCGCTTTCTCGCCATCAAGCGCGCGGCTGTACACATCTATTATTTTACCACATTGTGAAAAATTTTCAACAGTAAATATCAATCTGATACTATTTATTTTTAATTTAATCAAATCATCTATTTTGTCCGCCATGTATACAGGCTTGGAATTAAGCAGTACTGCCCGGCAGTTTTTACCGCACAAAAGCTGAAATTCCTGTTTTTTTCTGTCTCTGAGTGTATATATATTTTTATTTTTCTGACATTTTCCCATAGCCTTTACCGGACAGTTCCGCATAATCATAAGAGGAAGATACCCATAACCGATAACCTCCGCGGGCGTCAGGGTATTTTCACACAACTCTCTGATTTCACGCAGATTAAGCTCCGGCGATAACGTGACTGACTTCATATACGAAAAATGTCCGGCCGTCTCCGAATTAAACACATTCAGCCTGAAATCACCGTAAATCGATTTGTTTCTGTACTCGTGCGCCGCCGCGGGCGATGAAACCATTACAGCCTTGGTTTGTATTTCCTCTCCGCAAAAAATATCCGCTGTCTTTGTTACTATTTCTATCCCCTTATTCTCAGCGGCTTCAAGTAAATCGCTATTTTTTAGTGTCCCCACCAATTGGCACGGAACATATATACGTTTTATTCCCTTTTCCGCCGCTGCCTCAAACTGCTCCTGTGTCATCACCTCGGCGGAGAGAATAACGCTATTATTTTTACGCTCTTTTTTCTGCGGCAATTTATAATCAATAATTCTCCTCAGCCCGTGTTTCTGATGTTCCGCCGCCAGCATATCGCATGCCGTTCTGCGCGCGGCGTTTATTTCTTTTACGGGAATTGTAATCCCGTCATCTACAGATACGGATATTTCCTCGCATTCAAACGGTGTGTTTCCAAGCTTTGTCAGTTGTCTGCAAAGCGTTTCCTCATCTATGGGTCTATTGACCGCGCCTTCAGTTTTTAGTGTCCCTGCGACACTAACGCAATTACCGTCTCTGTCATACACTGTTATTTCAAGAGGAGCGTTTTTCTTTAGTGTCCCCACAATATTCACAGGAATTTTTCTTATATTAGCATTTTCCCGCGCGCGCTGTATAGCAGCGTCAGAAAATTTATTTTCAGCGCTGTTCCCGGGGGTTTCATGGCTCATCATATCTTTTCCAAGCTTGCCCTTAAAATAGCCGTCTGTAAAACCCGAGCGCGAAAAAGCATCAGTAAGCTCTCGCATATCCTCGTGCGAAATCATAGACGGATTATCAATATATTTTCTGTAAATACCGACCACGGCCGAAACATACTCAGGACGTTTAAGACGTCCTTCAATTTTCAGCGATGTCACACCAATCTTGTCAAGACATTGAAGCTCGTTAACAAGCGCCATATCCTTTGGACTAAGCAAATATCCCTTACCTGTATTTTTACCATTTTCAAGCATTTCATAAGGCAGACGGCACGGCTGAGCGCAGCGTCCTCTGTTGCCGCTTCTTCCTCCGAGAATACTTGACATAAGGCATTGTCCCGAATAGCACATACAAATTGCTCCATGCGCAAACACCTCAATTTCAGCCTTCGCATTTTTACAGATATACGCTATTTCTTTTTCCGAAAGCTCACGCGCCAGCACAACGCGTGAAAATCCCATATCCTCAAGATATCTCACGCCCTCGAGACTTGTAACAGTCATTTGCGTACTTGCGTGCAAAATCATGTCCGGCACAGTATTTTTGATCATTTCAGCGGCGCCCATATCCTGAACTATTAACGCGTCAACTCCGACGCGGCTTAGATTTTTTACATACTCCTGCAAGTCCGGTAATTCTTTCTCTTTAATAAGCGTGTTTACCGTGACATGAACCTGTACACCGTACAGGTGACAATAATCTGTCCACCGTTTTATTTCGTCGGAAGAAAAATTTTCCGCGCTGTGCCTTGCGCCGAATTCGCTTCCGCCGATATACACCGCGTCCGCGCCCGACTGAACAGCGGCACGCAGCGCCGCGGCGCTGCCAGCGGGTGCAAGAAGCTCCATACTCATCCGCGTTTACCCTGCTTCTGATTATTCGCGGAACTGTTATTGCGCCCTCTGTTCCGATCCTGTAAGTTCCTGATCTTATTTTCGAGCTCCTTTATGTGTTCCTCCATAGACTTTATTTTTTCATGCGCGAGGTCAAGCTCTTTTTTTGCCGCGTCAGTCTCCGCCGTCATGACAGACTCGTCGATTGAAATCTGAGACGAGCTTACATCGTCCAGTTCCTTGTGAAGATCATTAAGACTATGCTGAAGCTTTAGATTTTTTTCATTAAGACGTCTGATATCATCCTTCAGATAATCATTATTTTGAACAGCCTTAAAATATTCGTCACAAATATTAAGCGCGGCGAGCACAACCGGTCTTTCGCCAATTATATTCTGCCCCCCCTTAATCACGCTTTCAACCTTTTCATTTATATGATTTCCAAGCCG
>CAJTPP010000051.1:0-17496 GCA_910578235.1 uncultured Clostridia bacterium
AGGCAAAGGTCTGCAAAACCTTTATTCCCCAGTTCAAATCTGGGTGGCGCCTCCAGTAAAGAAAGATGCTGCGGCTTAAGAATATGCTTAGGTTGCAGCATTTTTTGTTATATTTTTATTAATACAAAATATTTGAACATATAAATCATTACCTGCGCCTTATACGATTATTCAACAATAAATAAAGTTCCGTTGTCCAATATTTAATGTAATTATAAATAAAAAGGAGAGAGAAATATGAAAAAACAAATTATTTCGGCAATGGCCGCTCTGGCAATGACAGTCACGTCACTGCCGACGCTTGCGTTTGCGGCGGACAAGTCACCTGAGCCCGTTCTGCGCTATACGTTCGACAGCAAAAGAGCGCTTGCCGATGAAAACGGCAAAAACGAGCTGACACTATCGGGAGGAGCAAGCATAACCAACGACGGAAACACAGGCAAAGCGCTTTTGCTTGACGGAATTAACGGCTATGCCATGTTGCCGCCTGACATACTCACAGACAACATGACCATCACGGCATGGGTAAAGATTAATAAATTTAACACATGGGGCAGACTGTTTGACTTCGGCACGGACTCAAACAATAACTTCTTCTTTGCACCGTTTTCAGGAGGCGCGTCAAGAGTAGAAATTAAAACGCCGACAAGCGTTGATACAATGGACTGCGCCGAAGAAACCGAAAAAGACTGGGTGCATTATGCCGTGACGGTTGATAACGGTTCTGTCTCTTATTACAGAAACGGACGGCTTATCAAGTCAAAATCAGGCTTGTCCGTAAAGCCCGCAGATATAAAGGACGAGCTTAACTACATAGGCAAGTCCCACTATGACGGCGACGCATATCTTTCGGCATCGGTTGATGATTTTCGAGTATATGACAGCGCGCTCACACGTCAGGAAATATCTGACGTAATGAGTGACGGAAATATAAATTCTGAAATTTTGCTAAAATCCTACTCAATAGAAGATGGACAAATAATCACAGGTGATAAAATCAATCTGCCGTCAACAGACGGAATATATTGGCGTGACTATGACGAAAGCGGTCTTATTGACTGCGAAACCGGCAAAGTAAAACACAGCGCACAGCTCAAATCTGTCATTCTTGAAGAAATCTGCGGTGATACTTCAAAATTGTACACAGTCTATATCACAGGCACAGACGAAAATCCGTATACTGTAAATATAAATGCCGCTGACCGCTCAAAGGACATTTCCGACATTATGTGGGGACTTTTCTTTGAGGATATAAACAGCGCGGCAGACGGCGGATTGTACGCTGAAATGGTGCAGAACCGCTCATTTGAAATGGACGATCATTTGTATTCGTGGAAAACAAACGGCGATGTTACGGTGAATACCGACAATCCGCTTAATGAGAACAATCCGACGTATGTAACACTTGGAGCGGGAGCATCAATTACAAATGATGGTTTTGATGGTATGAGCCTTAAAGCAGGTGAAAAATATAATATTAAAGCTTATATACGCGGTGATAATGATAAAACTAATCATGAACATATTCATATGTGGATAGACAATGATGCATTAGACATAAATGAAGAATATCCTGAAATAAACCTAAAGTACGAAGATGATAAATTAGACAAAGATAACTGGACAAAAATTTCCGGCGAATTCGTTTCAGATAAAGACATAAACAATGCGAAACTTGTAATTTCAGTCGCAGGGGGTTCTATAGACATTGACATGGTATCCCTTATCCCTGAGGGCACATACAATGGACACGGACTAAGAAAAGATTTAATGGAACAGCTTGAGGCAATGCACCCGAAATTTCTGCGTTTCCCCGGCGGCTGCGCCGTTGAGGGACAGACAATGGACAAGGCGTGGAACTGGAAAGACACAATAGGCGATGTGTCTGAGCGCAAAGAAATGATAAATATATGGAACCCATCCGCGACAGAGCCGTACATGATGACATACGGACTGGGATTTTACGAGTATTTTCAGATGTGCGAGGATCTCATGATGGAGCCTGTGCCTATATTGAACTGCGGCATTGCGTGTCAGGTACGCTCGGGCAGCGCGACTGACGAGGAACACCTTGTCCCTATGGACGAATTACAGCCGTACATTGACGACGCGCTTGACCTAATCGCGTTCGCAAACGGTACGGACGAAAGCAACGAATGGACAAAAAAGCGTATTGAAATGGGACACCCGGAACCGTTTAATATGAAATATATCGGTATCGGCAACGAGCAATACGGCGATATATACTTTGAGCGTTATGCAGAATTTGCAAAGCAGATACACGAGAAACATCCCGATATAAACCTTGTGACAACGTCAGGTACAGCGTCAAGCGGTACTATGAACGACCTCGCATGGAACTGGGCTAACGAAAACACTGAATACGCCGACCTTATGGACGAGCATTATTACGAAAATCCCGACTGGTTCCGTCAGCATGCGTACCGCTATGACAACTACCGCCGTGACACAAACACAAAGGTATTTTTGGGCGAGTACGCGTCAAAGGGCAATACCTGGTACAATGCGCTCAGTGAGGCGGCGTTTATGACAGGTTTGGAGCGCAATGCCGATGTTGTGCGTATGGCGAGCTATGCGCCTATGTTCGCAAAATACGGCAATACGCAGTGGTCGGCGGCAAATATGATTTGGTTTAATAACGACGATTATGTGCTGACACCTAATTATTATGTACAGTCACTGTTCTCTAATAATCAGGGCGATTATTCCCTGCCGACAGAGATTAAAATGAACAGTATTGAAAAAGATGATACACTTCACGGCGGTATTGTACTTGGTTCGTGGGGAACACAAAATGAATTTAAGGATGTTACCGCAGATTACGGCGATAACGTTATAGATAATATAGCCCCGAATGACGAGGCATGGATATTCGGCAGTGGTAACTGGTCGGTAAATGATGAGGGCGCATTGGTTCAGTCAGGAGATGAAACAGGTTCGACAGCGTGGATAGACAGCCCGAATACAAAAGTACGAACACTGTCTTTAAAGGCTAAAAAAACATCAGGCGGCGAGGGCTTTCAGATAGGCGTTGCGGCTGAAGACGGACAAAATTACTACAGAGTAAACATAGGCGGCTGGGGCAACACCACCGCAAAGATACAGCATATTGTAGACGGGGTATCTGCTGAAACAGGCAATGTCGCAGAACAGTCGTATGTGGGAAATGTACACATCAATGACAACGAGTGGTATGACGTCAGGGTTGAAGTAACCGACTATGAAATCAAAGCGTACCTGAATGATGAATTTATCTGCTCATACACAAAACCCCATGAATACGGCCCTGTTTACGCGTCAAGCGTATACGACGAGGAAAACGGCGAGGTAATCGTCAAGCTTGTAAACACTCTGGACAATGACGTAAATATAGGCGTAAATATAGACGGCGCAAACGTAAGTCATATTGCAAAGACAACTGTTATGGCAGGCGACACATCATTTGAAAACAGTCTTAAAAACAAAAACGCAATTACTCCGAAAGACGGTCAAATCACAAACGCAGGAAACAGCTTCACGTATAACGCTCCCGCCAATTCACTCAGCATAATACATTTGTCATCCGACAATAACACAGTACACACGCCTTATATTTCAGGCTACACTGACGGCACATTCAGACCAGACAGCACCATCACACGAGCGGAGGCGGCGGCGATTATCGCAAAGCTCGCAGGCATTGACGAAAATAAGACATATGCAAATACGTTCAGTGACGTTTCCGCAGACGCATGGTATACAAACGCAGTAAATTTTGTGAAAGACAAAGAATATATTTCAGGTTATGAAAACAATACATTTAAGCCTGAAAATAGTATTACCCGAGCAGAATTTGCAGTGCTTATAGGAAAGTATCTTAAAAAAAATTCAACTGCACGTGAAACATTTGATGATGTTTCAAAAACGCACTTTGCATCAGGATATATCAGTGTACTATACGACAGGGGAATAATTTATGGTTATGATGACAAAATCTTTAAACCGGACAACCCAATTACCCGAGCTGAAGCAGTAACAATTATGAACCGCGTATTATCACGCAGTATTAATCATATATGGGATGATTTGAAAAATCCATTCCTCGATGTAAGCACTAACCACTGGGCATATAATGAAATTATTGAAGCGTCGGTTGCGCATTAATTGGTGACATAATGAAAATAGGAAATTTTGAAACAGAAAACAACATATTTCTCGCGCCGATGGCGGGAGTTACAGACCTTCCCTTCCGAAAAATCTGCCGCCGCTATGGCGCGGGTATGGTATATTCGGAAATGATAAGCGCGAAAGGACTGTATTATAACGACAAAAAAACGGCTGAGCTTATGCGCATCGACGACGGAGAACGTCCGTGCGCGATACAGATTTTCGGCTCGGACGCGGATATAATGGCGGAAATTATCCCAAAGGTTATGGAAACAAAACCAGACATAATCGACATAAACATGGGCTGTCCCACGCCGAAAATCGTAAACAACGGCGATGGCAGCGCGCTTCTTAAAGCTCCGGAAAAAATAGGTGAAATAGTGCGTAAGGTGTCCGCCGCCTCCCCCGTCCCTGTCACGGTAAAGATACGCAAGGGCTGGGACGATACGAGCGTAAACGCTGTCGAGGTTGCAAAAATCATCGAGCAAAACGGCGGCGCGGCGGTGGCCGTACACGGCAGAACACGCGCCGAGTTTTACAGCGGCGCCGCGGATTGGGACATTATCCGCGATGTTAAAAAAGCGGTGTCTATCCCTGTAATCGGCAACGGCGACATTAAACGCGCCGAGGACGCAAAGCGCATGATTGACCATACCGGCTGCGACGCGGTTATGATCGGCAGAGGAAGCGAGGGCAATCCGTTCATTTTCAGACAAATAAACGAGTATCTGCAAAACGGACACGTATCTTTTTTCCCGTCTCCGAAAGAGCGGCTTACACAAATGCTTGAACATGTAGAAATGCTCACAGACGAAAAGGGAGAAAATCGCGGAATACGCGAAGCGAGAAAGCATATCGCATGGTATATAAAAGGACTTCCGGGAGCGTCACGGCTCAAAAATGAGGTATTCCGTATCAGCGATATTCACACAATGCGCCAATGTCTGACAGAATATATTAATCATCTGCAATAAAGATTTTTTTCTTCCAAAAAAGCCTTGAAAAAGATACCGCTATTTGGTATAATAGTTTTAAAAAATCAATGAGAGGAGTTATAAGATATGGAAAATAAATTTTCTAAAGAAGGTCTTACGTTCGATGATGTGTTGCTCGTCCCTCAGGCGTCGGATTTTACACCAAACGAAGCTGACCTGACAACAACACTGACAAAAAATATAATACTTAACATTCCGCTAATGAGCTCAGCTATGGACACCGTTACGGAGTCCTCCATGGCGATCGCTATGGCGCGTGAGGGCGGTATCGGAATAATACATAAAAACATGTCAATCGAACAGCAGGCGGCGGAAGTCGATCTGGTAAAAAGAAGCGAAAACGGTGTTATCACAAACCCGTTCAGTCTTACAAAAGACCGCACACTTCAGGACGCGGACGACCTTATGTCACGCTTTAAAATTTCAGGCGTTCCTATCGTAGACGGCGACAACAAGCTTATAGGCATCATAACAAACAGAGACTTGAAATTTGAGACCGACTTCACACAGAAAATTTCCGAAGTGATGACAAATGAAAATCTTGTAACTGCTCCCGTGGGCACAACTCTTACTGAGGCTCAGAGAATTCTTTCAAAGGCAAAAGTTGAAAAACTCCCCATTGTGGATAATGAGGGACATTTAAAAGGCCTTATCACAATAAAGGACATTGAAAAAGCCGTACAATACCCCAACTCAGCCCGTGACAAGCAGGACAGGCTTCTTGTCGGCGCGGCTATCGGCGTTACGGCTGACGCTCTTGACAGGGTAAAAGCCGTCTATGAAGCGGGCGTTGACGTTATAGCGCTTGACAGCGCTCACGGTCACAGCTCAAATATAATTAATAAAGTTAAGGAGATCAAGGCCTCTTTCCCTGATCTTCCGATTATTGCCGGAAACATAGCGACAGGAGAAGCGGCAGAAGCGCTTATTAAAGCCGGCGCGGATTGCCTTAAAGTCGGCATAGGCCCCGGTTCGATCTGTACAACGCGTGTTGTCGCGGGTATCGGCGTTCCTCAGATCACGGCTGTATACGACGTAAGTCAGGTTGCGAAAAAATACGGTATTCCGGTAATCGCGGATGGCGGCATAAAATATTCAGGCGATATAGTAAAGGCTATCGCGGCGGGCGCGGACGTGATCATGCTCGGCAGTCTGATGGCGGGCTGTGACGAAAGCCCGGGCGAGTTTGAGATATTCCAGGGCAGACGCTTTAAAGTATACAGAGGTATGGGTTCAATAGCGGCTATGGAATGCGGAAGTAAAGACAGATACTTCCAGTCAGGCTCGAAGAAACTTGTCCCCGAGGGTGTTGAGGGACGCGTGCCTTATAAAGGCCCCGTTTCCGACACCGTATTCCAGCTCCTCGGCGGTATACGCTCGGGCATGGGCTACTGCGGTACAAAGACAATTCCCGAACTTAAAGAGAACGGCAAGTTTGTAAGAATTACGGGTGCGGGACTTAAAGAAAGCCATCCACACGATATTTATATCACTAAGGAAGCGCCTAACTACAGCTATAATACACAGGGTTAAATTCACAATACAAAACCGCATTGGAAATTCCGATGCGGTTTTTTGTCAATATTTTTCAAATAAATATTCTGTACCTTCTACATTTCTTAATACACCATACGGCTGATGGTGTGTATCTGTTATTTCAAGGTCATTTCCGCTTTCATTCAGGCTCACACTTATAACATTCATATCGTCGTCCAATGCAAAGAATATACATATTTCAGATGTTTCTGCATAAACCGAAAGATTAATTGTTTCCCCGTCACGTACGGGCGTCAAATTATTTGTATTACATATACCGCTTAGATGCCGCATGCATCCTGTTATATCAGCATAGCCGCTGCACACGCCGCGTATGCTTTCAAACCACTCAACACTTTCAATCTCTTTGTAATAAGCTACTGCTCCAAGCAAGTATGTATTTCTGTCAACATTCGTGACAAATTTCTTCTTATCAAGCTTTAAAATCTGACCTACTATGTTTCTGTCTGTTTTTGATGTATTCTGATATTTGTCTATAATCCCCAGTCCTGACACCGTAAAACTGAATGACAGCACAGATACCAATACCGCGTTAAACACACGGCGCGTCCAAAACGGAATCAGCAGTATTATTTCTTCAAGCACAATGGCTATTCCGATAACGGCAAAATAAGCGGAACGAATTGTAAAACGCGTATCCTCCAGCAAATAGAATACCAACAAACCAACAAAACCTACAGCAAGTCCAAAAATCAGTCGTCTCCGCTCATATTTTTGATTTTTTCTTACAAAATATCCTGACAGCGCTCCAAAGATTACAGAATAAACAATAATCGCAAACGCCTGAATAACAAGCCTTTTGTCGATAATCAGAAATATGCCCCGTGTCAGCCCCGATATAAAGACTTTAAAATTAATTGCTGTAAGCGTGTTGACTGCCATACCTGTTATTTTCAGGGTATGCGGAAGAAAACCCGATGTAAGCAAATGACCGCGCGCCTCCATTTCCAGAGACGTGCTGTTATACATATAGTATATAGCTATATATACTATATGTATCATCGTAAATATCAGTATCCACGCATATTTTTTATTGTGCTTCTTCCACACCAGCCAACAGGAAAGAAAAAGATAAAGAGCAATCGCAGGCTCATAAAAGCTTACCGTTACAAAACCGGCTATAATATATCCGAAAAGAAACCGTTTCTTTTCGGACTGCAAAAATCCGTTTAAAAGCCAACAAGAAAAACCAATAAAAAATACTGAGCTTGATATTCTTATTGACGCGGCAAGCCAATATGTTGCCTCTATGTTAAGCGGAAGAAAGCCCAACAGTAAAATGAACAAACCGCCCGATGCAAAGCCGTTTCTTCTGAGCACGTCTAAAATCAAAAATATTCCTATAACTAATAATAATGTCATCACAATTTCAACTGCCCACAGATGCCTGAAAAGCGGTGACACAAAGAGCATATCCAGAACACCGGCCATAGGTCTTATGGCAAATTTTTCATTTGGTATGATAAAATCAGCCATTTTGTCCGCATATATATCCCCGTACAAAAACCAATCATCCATAACAGGATAATACAGAGCGTTAAAAGAAAATCTCTGTATGAATATAAGACATACCGCGGCAAAAAATATGTAATATCTGTATTTATTGTCATTTCCGCCCATACTTCTACCCCCCCCTGAAGTTATTATCATAGTGATAATATTATATATCTATAAATTCACTTTGTCAACTCTTTAGATATAATTTTTTTCTACTATTGATGATAAAATATAAAAGAGGTGATTCTTATGAATGTAGGCTTACGCATTAAAGAATTAAGAGAAAGAAAAGGTTTTACAGTCAACAAGCTTGCCAATCTTGCAGGCATTTCACAGAGCTATCTGCGTGATGTAGAGCTTGGCAACAAAAATCCTACGGTTGAAACACTGTCGTATTTTTGTGACGCGCTTGATATTTCCCTTCAGGAATTTTTTTCCGAAAAAACATCTGAAATTAATCCGTTTCTTTTATCGGCAATATTAAAGCTTTCTGACACGCAGCAAATCAAGCTTGCCGAATTTTTGAATGCCATAAAATAATTTCAACATAACAGAAAATCCCCGACACAAAAGTGTCGGGTATTTTTTACTGCTGAGATGTAACAGAAACGGAAATACCAGCCTTGATACCCGCTTCAAAACAACGTATATTTTTTCTATCCGCTTTTGTTTCATAACACTGCATTAGCTTATCAAGAACTTCTGCTTCTCTTTTTGAGATATTTTCCAGCAAAAATTGATAATATTGTTTTATCTGATTTTTTGCTTTTGTGTATTCTTCATCTTTCAGCATATTCCTCTCGGACGGCTGAGCAAGATTTCTGTACATACTCTCAATTACATCCATAGCTATACCTCCCTTCTTTATATTCCGCGCATTAAAAAATGCGCTGCCGAAGCAACGCATAAAAAATGCATTGCTCCGATTACGCCAGTAAACTCCATCACTCAAAGAATGCATGAAAAATAGAGAATGCACTTTTATCAGTTCTGTGGCATTCTTCGAGCAATATTAAAATTTACTGGCAGATAAATTTTAGCATATTTTTTATAATTTGTAAATACACAAACTAAAAAATGTGCCGCGGCATAAACCAATCGGCACAATAAAAACGCTCGCTTTGGTAAATGCTGCGACACACTTTCACCTACTAATAATAATTCTAATAGTAATGACAAACAAAGCATACAGCGTTTTTTTCAGAACTATATACTATAGAATTTATTATTATATTGTGAAAGTTTGTCGCAAAACAAGTATATCACAATCCATTATGTTTGTCTACATTTTTTTACAATTGTCCGGAAATTTATTCTCCCGCCAGACTCTCTATCGCGCACAAAACAATACGCGCGTTTTCCTCGTATATTTCGTCAAGCATACTAACAGGCAGGGGGTTTTTTCCTCTGCCGATTTCCACCGTAAAACCGGGCTTACCGAACTCCCTGATAAACCAGTCTTTGCACCCGCCGAATGACGCCGTACCCTCAGGCACGCATACCTTATATCCGCTTTCACTCGCCATTTTGTCAGCCGTCTCACGCGCGCCGGGCACAAATATGTCGTCAAAATCATAATATATCTCCCCGCCCTGACTATGGAACGCTATCAGCATATCAAAATTCTCCTTACGCGCCAGATTTACCACCGCGCGCGTTTCAGGCTCGGAATGCGCGTACTCGCCGCCGTATTTTGTCGGCGACGGTTTATCAGTCACGCTCTGCCACCCCGCGTCAAAATTATGGTTTATATCCACTCCCCGCGCGTTTGCCTGCCATACTCTGTCAAAATTATGTATTCCGACACGGCATATGAGCCGTCTGTGAAATTCATTTTTAATGTCAAGACCGTTTACCGCAATGTCCACCCCGTCAGGATTTATCATAGGCGCGATATACACGCTGACTTTCCCCGACAACGCCGCCGTGTCATAACCGTAATACCCTCCGCCCGTAATAAGACTCTCAATATAATTCGGCGCAAACCGCATGAGAAACACAGCCGTAAGATATTCCAGCCCGTGATACGCTCCGCTCAGAAACAGTTTTTTTCCGCCGCCGCCTATTTTCAGACACGGTATTTCCCGCCCCATAATACTTTCACCTATAATCATTTTTTCCGCGCGCTCATACTTTTCCGCGAGCAAATCCATATCACGCGTCATTTCCGCATAGTCATATCCCATTTGCCTTCCCTCCATCATTTCCGATACAGTAATCTATTCTCCGCGCTATATCTTTATGATGAATTTATTGACATTACAGCTAAAATGGTATAAAATTATTCATGCATATCATAATTGGGAAAGGGTGTTTTACAATGAAACGAATTGTGACAATACAGGATATATCCTGCTTCGGCAAATGCTCGCTTACCGTTGCTCTGCCGATAATATCCGCTATGGGGATCGAGGCCTGCTGCATACCAACCGCGGTGCTTTCCACTCATACGGGCGGCTTCACAGGATATACATATCGTGACCTTACTCATGATATCCCCGAAATTTCAAAACACTGGAAAAGTATAGATCTGCAATTTGACGCCGTATACACAGGCTATCTCGGCTCGTTCGAGCAGATAAAAATTGTTTCGGATTTTTTTGACGCCTTTAAAACCGAAAATAATCTTCTTATAGTTGATCCGGTCATGGGCGATAAGGGCAAATTTTACGCTGGCTTTACAAATGACTTCGCGCTGGAAATGAAAAAACTCTGTCAGAAAGCCGATGTTATACTGCCTAATCTTACAGAAGCTTCTCTGCTTCTGGGCGAGGAATATATCGGCGACCGCTATGACGAGAATGTAATAAAAGATATGCTTGTCCGCCTTTCAAAGCTCGGCTCAAAAATAGTTGTGCTGACAGGCGTAAGCTTTGATAAAAACTCGCAGGGCGTTATGTCCTACAACAGTGAAACGGGCGAGTTTTCATCTTACTTTAACGACAATATCCCGGGTTATTTCCACAGTACGGGGGATGTGTTCTCCAGCACTCTTTCAGGCGCGCTTGTAAAGGGCTTTGATATGGGTATGGCGGTCAAGATCGCGGTGGATTTTACCGTCGACTGCATAAAGAATACTATAGGCAGTGAAAAAGAACACTGGTACGGAGTTAAATTCGAGGAATGTCTGCCGAAACTGATTGATATGACAAAATAAAAACAACCCCGCAAGGGGTTATTTTTCTGCCTTAGCAGAGCATTTGGCGCAGTATCCGTATATCTCCAGCTTATGCCCCGTAACAGTAAAACCATTCACATCAGGCGCGCGCATAGGGCATATACTGACGCTTTTCATCTCGCCGCAGCCTAAGCAAATAGCGTAATGGCGGTGCCTCGATCCGACAAGCTCATAATAAAACCTGTCGCTGTCCTGAATTGTTTTCTTGCTTACTATTCCCTTTTCGCATAATTTTTCAACTATTCTGTAAACTGTTGAAATTGAAATATCCTCAGACTTTTCAAATATATCCTCGGCCGTAAGCGGAGCGCTTGTCTCTGACAGCGTTTTCATAACGCTTATACGCTGTTTTGTGCATTTTAATCCTGACTTTGAAAGAATTTCATTTATATTCACACGCGTCACCTTCTTCCGCCTTTTGCCGCCGCGGCTGTCACAAGCAGAAATATCACGCCTATAAGCACGATTGTACCGCCTGGACGCAAATCGGCGTAATAAGATATAAACAGTCCCGAAAGCGTAAATAATTCCGCGAACCCGACCGCCAGACATATTGTCTGCTTATAACTTTTCGCCACAAGCATTGCCGCCGCTACCGGAATTACGAGCAACGAGGAAATCATAAGCGCGCCGACTATCCTCGAAGCGACCGAAACAGTAACCGCCGTCAGCAGCATAATAACAAGATTGATGCCGCCTACGGGCACGCCCGCGAGTCTCGCCGCCTCCTCGTCAAAGGTGACGAAAAAAAGCTCCTTATACAGCAGTACCGACACGATTATAACCGCTATTCCGAGTCCTATAGTCAGACACATTTCAAAATCGGTAATCGCCACGATTGATCCGAACAGAAAACTGCTCAGATTAGCCGAACCGTTTTTTATAAAGCCCGAAAGCACCGCCGTCAGTCCTATCCCCGCCGACATGACCACCACTGTCGCAATCTCCGAATATCTGCCGAAAATTTTACGGAGAAGCTCAATACCCAGCACGGCTATTACCGAAAAAAACACCGCTCCGAGTATCGGATTTACTCCCAGCGCCAGACCGAGAGCTATACCCGCAAGCGCGGAATGCGAGGTAGCGTCTCCTATAGCGGAAAGACGCTTCAGCACTATTGACGTTCCTATACATGGAGCGATTACGGCTATTATCACCGCCGCCAGAAACGCTCTGCGCATAAATTCATATTGAAAAATTTCCATAATACCTTTTCATCATCCAAATTATCCGCATTATCTTTTAAACAGACGAAACCGCGTAAATTCAGGCGTGATGATGCTCCCTCCTTCCCGCGAATATATCATTTATCTGCTGCATTGTTAAATTGCTTCTGTTTACAAACTCGCCGTTGCCATGCTCGCAGAAAATCAGCAGCTTGTTTGAAACGCGCACAAGTCCGGGCGTATCGTGATTAGTCATTATTATCGTCATTCCCTGCGCGTTAAGCTCACAGATGATATCCATGATCTGCTTTACGGATTTTGCGTCTACACCGACCGTAGGCTCATCCATAAGCAACAGCTCCGGCTCGGAAATCAGGGCACGAGCGATAAAAATCCTCTGCTGCTGTCCGCCTGACAGTCTGCCTATAAGATGATTTTCATACTCCTCCATACCGACCTTTTTCAAGGCCGCGCGCAGCTTTTCGGTATCCTCTTTTGTATACCGTCTGAACAGGCCTTTTTTGCTGTACAGATTTGCCATTACAACCTCTTTTACAGTAGCGGGAAAACCGCTGTTAAAGGAATTTGCCTTCTGAGAAACATATCCTATTTTATAATTATCCCGAAATTTTGACAACTCCTCGCCAAACAAAGATATACTGCCGCTGCTGAAAGGAAGTATTTTCAGAATTATTTTTATAAGCGTGCTTTTTCCAGCTCCGTTCGCGCCTATTATTCCGAGAAAGTCACCCTTACGCAATGTGAAGTTAACATCACGAAGCACGGAGGTGTCCGGATATTCAAAATCAAGATGCTCTATCCGTAAAATTTCCTGTTCCATTTGTAATTTAAACCGCCTTTTTTAACTGTTCAAGATTAAGCTCCATTATTGTCACGTAGTCACGATGCTCGCTGTCACCCTCAAAAGTGTACAGGGGCAGCGCCTCCACTCCCGCCTCGGAAGCGACGGCCATTGCCATCTTATCCCCCTCGATCGGATCATAGAAAATACATTTTGCTCCCTCGTTCCTGATCTGCTCAACAATGTCCGCCATCTGAGCGGGCGAAGGATCACTGTCGCCTGAAATACCTTCAAGCGCGATCTGCTCCATGCCGAATTCATCGCATAAATATCCGTATGCTCCGTGAGTCACAAACAGTTTTAATCCCTCAAGCCCCGCGTTCTCATATTCATCCTGAACCCTGTCAATATGCGCGCTGTATTCTAAAAGACGTCCAAGATATCTTTCCGAATTTTTATTGTCCGCCGTGGAAAAAGCCTTATAAATATTCTCCAGCTGTGTCTTGGCGTTTTCAAAATTCAGCCATACATGAGGATCTGTATTCTCAGACGTTCCGTTCAGATTATCGCCCGCGCATACCGTTATAACATCCTCCGGCAGCGCGTCCTTTACTTTCTCGGCCCAGCTGTCTATACCCATACCGTTATACACAAACACATCCGCGTCAGACAGCTTCGCCATATCGGCCGCTGTCGGCTCAAAGTCATGCGGCTCGGCGCCGAGCGGCACAACACTGTGATAAACGATATCCTCACCGCCTATCGCGCGCGCAAAATCATTCATCGCGTAAAACGACGCGTAAACCGTCAGCTTATCTGATTTGTCTGTTCTTACCATTCCGCAGGAGGTAAGAAAGAGCGACATAATAATTACTAATGACAATTTTCTTTTCATAGCTGTTCCCTTTCCGTTTGAGGATAAATTTTTATAATATACCTGTTACATAATTTTTGAATAATAATTAATTTTTTGTACAATTTTTATTTGTCAAAAAATGCATGCCCTGTTCCATACAGTCCTTTCTGATATTAAATTTTACAGCAAAAACAGAGTTATACATTTTTATACTCGGTTATAACACGGCTTCGATTACCGTGACGTAACTAAGGAAAGACCGTATTCCCTACTTTGCGTCATACCAGCTTCTTCCAACCGACATATCCACCTTGAGCGGTATACTAAGCGTCATTGCCCCCTGCATTTCCTCGCTCAGAATACTCTTTACCGTCTCCACCTCGTCCTTATGCGCTTCGACAATCAGCTCGTCATGCACCTGCAATATAAGACGTGATTTAAGTCCCTCGCTTATAAGCCTGTTGTCAACTCTTACCATAGCAAGCTTTATAATATCCGCCGCCGTGCCCTGTATCGGCGTATTTAGCGCCACGCGCTCCCCGAACAATCGGATATTGTAATTCGGTGATTTTAATTCGGGAATATAACGGATTCTGTTCATCATTGTTTTTACATAACCGTCTTTCTTCGCCTGCTCCTTGACGTTTGACATGTAGTTTCTCACGCCGTGATATTTTGCGAGATAACTGTCTATATAGGCCTTTGCCTCCTTAACGGAGATTTTCAGATCCTGCGCCAATGAGAATTCTCCTATTCCGTACACAATGCCGAAATTCACTGCCTTCGCGCTTGAACGCTGCTGCTTTGTAACGGCTTCCAGCGGTATGCCGAGCACCTGAGACGCAGTTACAGCGTGAATATCCTCATTATTCTTAAACGCGTTTATCATAGTCTCGTCCTGCGCCATATGCGCCAGAACGCGCAGCTCAATCTGCGAGTAGTCCGCGTCCACAAGCACGTACCCATCCTGAGCGACAAACATCTTTCGTATTTCACGTCCAAGCTCTGTCCGTGTCGGAATATTCTGTAAATTAGGCTCGGTTGACGAAAGCCGTCCCGTAACCGTAACCGTCTGTGTAAATACTGAATGTATACGGTGTGTCGCGGGATTTACCACAGCCGCCAGACCGTCGCAATATGTGCTTTTCAGCTTTGTAAGCTGACGATACTCCATGATAAAGCCGACTATCGGATGTTTGTATTTAAGCTTTTCAAGCACGTCCGCATTGGTGGCGTAGCCCGTTTTTGTCCGTTTCACCGGCGTCAAATTCAGCTTTTCAAATAAAATTACGCCAAGCTGTTTCGGTGAGTTAATATTAAATTCCTCTCCCGCAAGAAAATATATTTCACTTGTAAGCGCGTCAATTTTTTTACCGAGAGTGTCGGAAAACTCCTTAAGCTGATCTCCGTCTACAAGAAAACCATTTATTTCAAGATGCGCCAGCACCGTCACGAGCGGAAGCTCAATTTCACGGTACAGCCTTTCCTGATCATTTTCCTTTATCTTTTCATTTATACGCTCATTGAGCGCGTATAATGCCACCGCGCACTTGGCTAAATATTCCGTGTTATCGCTGTTTTCCTCATCGTCAAGCAGCGACATCTGCTTAGCCTCGGGTTTGTCTATTCCCACGCCGAAATATTCCGCCGCGAGCTTTTCTATCGTATATTCGTTTCTTGCCGGATCGACCAGATACGCGGCTATAGCCGTATCGCCGCAAATATTTTTTATATCAATTTTACCGTTCAGTTTTACAAGCGTTTCCTTAGCGTCAAAGAAAATCTTGCTTACGGTATCGTCTTCAAAAAGCCGTTTTGCTGATAAATATGCTTCATCCCCGTCAAGAACATAAACCTGATCACCCAAGGCCACGGCAAGACCTGTAAGCTCGTCATCCGCAAACGACGGCACAACTGCTATTGTGCCTGTAAATCCGGCTTCATCAGCGTTTATCACCCGCATATTGGCGAATATATCCTCCGTTTCACGAACATTATCCTCAGAGTGAAAATCAAGCTTTTTTATAATACTGTTCAGTTCCAGACACCTTAAAATATCATAAAGCTCGCCGCTTCCCTCAATACCCGAAAAAGCACAATTCTCCTCGGAAAACTCAATCGGCGCATTGCGGTCAATCGTCGCAAGCTCCTTTGACATAAACGCCATATCCCGCCCATCTCTAAGCTTTTCAAGCATGGCCCCCTTAAGACCTATATCATCAATATTATCATAAATATACTCAATGCTGTGATATTTTTCAATAAGACTCATAGCGGTTTTTTCGCCTATACCCTTAACGCCCGGTATATTATCCGACTGATCTCCCATCAGCGCCTTAATGTCTATAAATTCCGAAGGAGTGACATGATAACGCTCCTTAACGGCCTCGTCATCATATATCACCGTCTCATTATAGCCCGATTTGGTGACAGTAAGAATTACCTTCGTTTTACCGCTCGCAAGCTGCAAATCATCCTTATCGCCCGTAGCTATAAAACAGCTTATTTCCCTCTCCTCGCAGAGTCTCGCAACAGTGCCGATAATATCATCCGCCTCATAGCCCTCCTGTTCAAGAATGGTTATATTCATCGCCCGCAGAATATCCTTCGCCAGCGGCATTTGAGCGGCAAGCCCCTCGGGCATAGGCTTACGCTGAGCCTTATAGCCCTCGTACTGCTTATGGCGAAAGGTAGGAGCCTTTACGTCAAAAGCGGCGCAGATATAATCAGGCTCCTGCTCCTTTATCAGCTTTAATAAGATATTCAAAAAACCGTACACGGCGTTAGTCGGAGTACCGTCCTTTGTGCTGAGATATCTCACGCCGTAAAAAGCTCTGTTTAACAAACTGTTAGAATCAAGAATAAGCAGTTTTTTCATAACTGTTTCCTTTCTGTTATATAAATTATTATTTATCGTATGGATTGTAATTGCAAATTATTCGCATTTACTGTTATTCTATTCCTATTATACCCATTTGTCAAGTACCGTTCATAATTTGTTCACAAAATTACCTATTTCTGTTTACATTTAATTCATACCAGTGTAAAAAGTACGTTGTAGTATATAATCATAGTCAATAAAAAGTATTAATTCAGGTTATTTTGATAATAATGATACAAGGAGGACATTATCATGAAAAAATACCCTTATACAGAATCAACAGATCTGATTGTTTACAGTCAGAAGCCCAAAAAAGAAAAAAAACCGCGCGTATGGCTCACAGCCGTATGCAGCGCGCTTGCGGCAAGCGTGTTTACGGCCGGAATTTTCACGGCGG
>CAJTPP010000051.1:17524-18641 GCA_910578235.1 uncultured Clostridia bacterium
CGATACGAATTCTGCGCCGCTGTCACAGACACAGTCAAATACGGAGATTGTCGCTGACGGAACAGAAAATACAAACGCGCAGACCGCATTATATAAAAACGGCAAAAGAGTAATGACGGTTCCCGAAATTGCCGAACAGGTTGGGCCGAGCGTTGTGGGAGTTATCAACAAGACTACTATTACATCTCAAAAATATTATGATCCGTTTACGGGAAGATATTACTATTCGAGCGATCCGTCCATGAACGGCGAAACGGTTGAGCAGGGCAGCGGCTCCGGTATAATATTCCAGGATAACGGCTACATTGTTACAAATCAGCACGTTATAGACGGCGCTTCGGAAATATCCGTAATACTTAACACAGGCGAGGAATTTTCAGCCAAACTGATCGGTCAGGACGCGAAAACAGACCTTGCGGTTCTGAAAATCGATCCCGGCTCGACAAAGCTTACCGCCGCTTCACTGGGAGACTCAACGTCTGTTCAGGTAGGAGAACTTGCGGTAGCGATCGGCAATCCTATGGGACAGGAATTTTCAGGCTCGGTTACGGCCGGCATAATCAGCGCTGTAAACAGAACAATGACAATAGAAAACAGAACCTATAATCTTTTGCAGACTGACGCGGCGATCAACTCGGGTAACTCGGGCGGAGCGCTGATCAATCAATACGGTGAAATTATAGGTATCAACTCGGTTAAACTATCAACGACAGGCGTTGAGGGTATGGGCTTCGCAATTGCAATTTCAGAAGCAAAGCCGATTATAGATGATCTGATGTCCTCCGGCTATGTTACAGGCAGACCGCTTGTAGGTATAGAAATTAAGGACACGGGCTACGGACTGTTTATCAGAAGCGTTACTGAGGGCAGCGGCGCTGAGGAAGCGGGACTTAAAGCATACGATATGATCCTTGAGGTTGACGGTGAAAAAGTTTCTTCCACCAAGGAAGTCAACGCAATTCGTGACAAGAAAAAAGCAGGCGATTATCTTACCTTCAAAATTCTCCGTGATGGAAACACGCTGGAAATTCAGGTACGCCTGATGGAGGACCACACGTCCGCCAATAATGAATAAGCCAATAAGTTTTAATTGATGGCTGCACCCCAAAAGCAGCCG
>CAJTPP010000052.1:0-1482 GCA_910578235.1 uncultured Clostridia bacterium
AAAATCAGCGTAGGAAGGAGGTGTTGATGTTGAATACATATGAGAGGTTGGAAATAGGAGGGCAGGAAGAAGATGATATTTAGGCATATTTCTACAGTTATAAGTATTATTGCTTTATGCTATATTACTTTAAGATTAAAAAAGAAAAATATGCAAATAGAATGTTTGCAACAAGAAATAATGTTTTTTAATGATTATATGGATGACATACAGTCAGAAGGAGAAAGACTTCCTGAAACTTTATATGACAGAGATGGAAATGCATATGCAAAGATTAATGGACGTTACGGTGATGTTACATATCAGAAGAATATTTATCAATAAAGCCGGATGTTGTGAACTCCTTGCAAGTAGCCTTTGAGGTTATTTCGCAAAATAGGTGTTCCTCATGGTACTTGGGAGCAAAAGGAAATACAATATAACCTTCACAATATCCCATGGGATGAATCGTTAACGGCATTTGGATACAGAGATTGCCTGAAATACCTTTGCTATTGGACAGTTCATAAGCATCTCTAATTATGACTCTTTTACTGGAAATAGTATTTTCATAACCATATACTGATAATGAAAATTCTCCTATAGTCATTGGTGATGTTGAGTGATTAAATACTTTTATATAGTAAAAAACAATGCATTCGGAATTTTTGTAATGATAATCAGAAGAACTACAATGTTTATATATATTCATCATGTTATCATTAGAATAAAACTCCAAACGAGGCCTGGATTTGTACCAATTATATATAATAATAAAAATATTGATAACAGAAATCATTAAATTTATTGTTATTACATTTGAGGAAAGATATTGGATAATTTTTAAAAGCATATAATCAACTCCTTTGAGATGATTATAACACGGAAAATGGCAAAAATCAACAAAATCAGCGTAGGAAGGAGGGAAAGATAAAATGTCTTTGGAAAAGCCATCATACAGAGATAATCTGGAACGCATAAAGGAATTTTATCCTGACAAAGAATTTCTTAGAATATTTGAAGCGGCGAAATTCCTTGGTATTAGTACAAGAACCGTGAAGAAACTATTTGAATTTAAAAACGGATATATATCTGTTGCTAAGTTGGCACGGGAAATGTCATAATTATATAACACAAGCCCATGAGCATAGGCAAGCCGCTCCGAAGAAAAAATATAAAGACGTTCCCTATACATATGTTTAATCCATACCCCGTAAAGGAGCGGCTTACTTATGCTTGTGGGTGAACAACACGAAGTGTTGTAGCTAAGCAAACGGCTTGCGGTTTGTGCAAGCGTAGCAGGTTATGAAGAAAGGAAGATGAAAATGACGAAAGATTACAGCACGTTGGAAGAAATTACTGTAAAAAGTCAAGATGAGTTGGATGACATTCCGGAGGATTTTAAAGGAAGAATTTACATCGAATTTGGAACGTTCTGGAATAGGGCAGTTGTAAGCAAGAGATATAAGCGTCCGGTTGTAGCGCGGGGAAACAGCTCCGTTG
>CAJTPP010000052.1:1582-11040 GCA_910578235.1 uncultured Clostridia bacterium
TTGTAGCGTGGGAAAACAGCTCCGTTGAAGCGTGGGGAAACAGCTCCGTTGTAGCAACGAATAACGCTCAGATTGTCGACAGACAGATTAATGGACGCATTGAGATAACAGGCAATTCAAGAATCGTATATATGCCTAAAACAATAGATGAATATTGTTCTTTCTATGATATAAAGCATGATAAGAAAAAAGGCTCATTCTTTAAATGTGTACACAAAATAGATGGCAGATATTACTCGGATCATGACCGTAATTTTGAATATATTATCGGAGAAAAAGCAATAGCAGATAGACTGACAGATAATTCTAATGATGGCTGTGGACATGGAATACATATGGCATATAAAGAATGGGTTCTTGACTTCGGTAGAAATTGGAAAGATTTAGCCATTCTTGAAGTTGAAGCAGCATTAGATGAAATCATTCTTCCCACAGATTGCTCAGGCAAGGTAAGATGTGCAGAGGTAAAGGTAATCAGAGAAATACCGCTTGAAGAGTGCGGGTTATATGGAAAGATATTATCTAAGAGAAAAAAGGAGGAATAGAGTGATACACGTAAGACACAACAGAGGTGTCATATTTGCGGACAGAGGATGGCGCGGAGCGCTGCACCGATGGCGAATGTGGCGTAATGACAGATTTAACAGAGAATTGGACAAATACAACAAAGCATTAGAGAAAAATTTGAGCCGGCATGAGAAGTACAGGCAGGGATTTTTGGATAATCAGAATGATATAGACGAGCATTTTGCGGATGACGCGCCGGGACAGGATTTTCCTGCTGAGCCATGCGAAAAGAAAAAGCCGCTGAGGGTATTCCATAATCCGGCCGTATCAATATTCTGGTGATCATGAAAGGAGGTGAGTAATAATGGATAATTTTGTAATGGCTGATATTGTAGCAATACTTGAACCTTTAGATGGCGGCGGTCGTGTGCTTGTAAATGGTAATGAAAATTTTGAAATCAAATTGGGCTGTAAGGATGGCGAACCGTATGTTGATTTCATAGAAAAAAAGACCGTATGAGATGGCGCTCAAAACGGTCAAAGCAATTCCATAGAGATAAAACTCTATGTTTACATACAGTATATCACAATAAAGATTAAAAATCAAGGAGGAAAAGCAATATGCCAAAAGTAGAGAATGCAAAAATTTTAGATGTGGCCCGCGGAGCAATCGGAGAATTGCTTGATTATGAATTGATGAAGGTTGTTGATAATATCAGCGACTTGAATACAAAAGCAGAATCAGTCCGAAAACTTACAATAACGGTATCATTTAAGCCGGACAGCGCAAGGCAGAATATTTCAATGTCGACGCAGATTAAGCCGACGCTTGTGCCTACGAATAACGTAGAAACCGCGCTGTATCTGGCTGAGTCATCGGAAGGCAGGGCGCTTGTAGAAATGGTGCCGCAGACGCCGGGACAAATTGCTTTTGACGGAAGCGAACAGGAACAGCCGAAAGTAATACAAATTAAAAAAGCAGTTTAATTTATGGGAGGATAAAAATATGTTTGACAGAAGTTTTATTGAAAAAATTGAGACAATGGCAGCGCCGCGGGTAATTGAAACCCCGCAGGGCACATTCACCAATCAGGATTTCCGCAGAATCGAAGAAAAGATGGCAGTGACTCTTACGCTTAATACATTAAGCGGACTTGTAGCTATGATAAAGCACGAGAACAAAGAATATAACACACCTTTGTATGTACGCATTACAAGCCCGACACAGATTGATGTGTTCGGTAAAATTCGTGATGACAGTCAGAGAGAGCAGCCGTTTGCTGCAAGAGCGGTATTACCCCAGTTCAGATTTGATAGTTATATTCCGGTTGAAGATATGATTATCAGTCTGAAAGCTCGTTTTGCACAGACGGAAGACAGAGATTATTTGTTAAGGCTACTCGGAAATATTACAGATAATCAGAGTGTTCAGACAAAAGATGACGGTATTACGCAGAGTGCAACCATAAGAAGCGGAATTCAGCTTGTAGGTGAGGAAAGAATAAAGCCTGTTGTAAGTCTTAAACCGTACAGAACATTCCTTGAAGTCGAACAGCCTGAAAGCGACTTCCTTATTCGTTTGAAAGAGGGATATGCGGCATTATATGAGGCTGACGGCGGAGCTTGGCAGAATGAAGCAATGGCGAATATCGGCGATTTGTTGAGAGAAATGCTAAAAGATACTGATAATGTAATCATAGTAGAATAAATAAAAAGCGGGGGGATTCTATTTCCCCCGCAATATGCCTGAAAGCATATAAAATTAAAGTATAAATATTTTATCAGAAAAGGAGCGGCTTGTCAAATGATTTATGGAAACAATGACGCAATGGCATTATCGGCAATGGAGGACGACCATTACAGAGAAATGGAAGAATATGAGCCGAGAAAATGTTTTGCTTGTCCGGAGTGCGGCGATCCGATATATGAGGACGAACGATATTACATATTTGACGGAAATATAATATGTGACAGCTGTATAGAACATCATGAGCGTACAGCGGTATGGGAGGGCGTATGATGAGCAAATTTGACAGCGGAGTAAAAGGATATGTATACGGCACTGTCACGCTGCGCGTAGGATTTCCGATTGACTGGCATGACGTACCGCACATAAGCTGTATGCAATGCAAGTTTTACAGCGGCGCAAGCAGACGGTGTCAGCTGAATAAGGAATTAGTCGCGTTTCCTGAAAGATATACGGGCGCTCATTGCCCGCTTGAAATATAGAAATCAGAGGAGGAATGATAAATGGGAGTGCCTGTTTTAATATTGGGCGAAAGCGGAAGCGGAAAAAGTACAAGCCTCAGAAATTTTAATGAAAATGAGATTTTGATTTTTAATGTTGCGTCAAAGCCGCTGCCGTTTCGAAAAAAAATGCGTTCAGTTCCGAGAGCTACATATAGTGTGATAGCTAAGG
The DNA here is from genome assembly GCA_910578235.1 of uncultured Clostridia bacterium. Lineage (GTDB taxonomy): Bacteria > Bacillota > Clostridia > UBA1381 > UBA1381 > Hominilimicola. Next base: position 4,509 of record CAJTPP010000052.1, read on the forward strand.
AACTGACAAAGGGAGAATATAAGCGATACGTTATTGACGATAGCCAGTATCTGTTGGCCTTTGATTCTTTCAGCAGGGCGAAAGAAACAGGTTATGGGAAATTTACCGATATGGCGGTAAGATTTCAGAAGATGATTACATATATCATAGAGGGTTTGCCTGACAGTACAATAGTATATTTTCTACATCACTGCGAGCAGACGGAAACAGGAAAAATAAAGGCGAAAACCATAGGCAAGATGCTTGATAATCAACTTACGGTAGAAGGGTTATTCTCAATAGTTTTGCTGTGTCAATCGGACAGCTCAAGTCATAAGTTTATCACGCAGTCGGACGGTTTTACAACATGTAAGTCGCCTATGGAAATGTTTGAGCTTGAAATTGACAACGATTTAAAAATGGTTGATACGACAATACGAGAGTATTATGGATTAGATAATAAAGAGGAGGAAAAAGAAAATGAATAAGATACCGGGATATGATGAGAGTCCTGCATACACAGGAGAAAGTCAGGCATTGCCTGCCGGAAAATACATATGCGAGATTAAGGGGGCGAAGGTTGTAAAAAACGCAAAGGGTTCAGAGCAGCTCGTATTACAGCTTGATATTGCGGAGGGAGATTACAAAAATTATTACAGCAGTATATACGCTGCCGATTTGGAGCGCGACAGTTCAAAAGCGAAGTGGCGCAACGGAGGATTGTTCCGACAGGGCTGGGAAGGAAAATCACTGCCGTATTTCCGCGGTCTTATGAAATGTATTGAAAAGAGCAATGACGGCTACACATGGAATTGGGACGAAAAGACGCTGAAAGGTAAGAAAATAGGCGTATTATTTGGCCGCGAGCAGTTTTTGCTTAATGGGGATAAACGCTGGGCGACAAAGGCTGTTAAGGTAAGAAGTATCGAGGGCTTGGAAAAATCAGAAATTCCAAAAGATAAATTATGGGACGGCAGTACGGTTGCATCGGACTTTAATTCAAGCGGCTTTAATGATGTGGATGAAGACGAGGATGATTTGCCGTTTTAAGGTGGAATGAATATGGAAGAAAACAACAAAACAATAGTTATTCCCAACTATGAAAAAGATGATTTCCTGAAAACGACAAAACCGTTTCAATGGATTGTGGATACTGCTGACGGCAATGAGTTTATTCAAGGTCAGCTTGTGGAGCAGATGGCGCAGAAAGCGCAGGCATTGAAGGTGACAAAGTTCAAGTCAATGTTTAAAAATTATCTGAAATCTATAAAAGGACAGAGCATTGTTTACGGCAATGTTATGGAATTTTCGGGCACGGCGCTTATGTGGGATACCGGAGAATGGACGGCGAATGATGACGGCGTGTATAAGGAAAGCGCGTACGGCGGCATTCAGTTCGCTTGCCCGCATCCGATTTTTATACTGTCAAGATATTCAAACGTAGATACAGACGTTGAGAGTTTGCAGCTTGTATACGGCAGAGCTGGCAGAAGTTATAAAACAAAGATTATTCCGCGTCTGGATCTGGCAAGCGCAAACAGAATAACTAAACTGGCGGAATACGGAGTGGGGGTCACTTCTGAGAACGCAAAGGCGCTTGTGCAATTTTTAAGTGATTTTGAGAGTATAAATTATGACAAAATCGCGGAAAAGAAATCTTGTGACCATATGGGTTGGGTAGGAAACGGATATAAGCAGTTTGCCCCATATATATCCGATCTTGAATTTGAAGGTCAGGATAGGTATAAATCACTGTTCAAATCCGTCACTCAGACGGGCAGTTATGATAAATGGCTTGAATGTATATGCAGCTATCGTAAATCAGGTAATATTGTGCCGCGTATAGTTATGGCCGCGTCTTTTGCAAGCGTTCTGTTAAAACCGCTCGGCGCACTGCCGTTCTTTACGCATTTATGGGGTACAAGCGAGACGGGAAAATCGGTCGCTCTGCTTGCCGCTGTTTCTGTATGGGCCAATCCTGTAATGGGAAGATACGCGTATACATTTAAATCCACAGATGTGGGAAACGAGCTGTATGCGAGTTGTTTAAAATCGCTGCCGCTATGTATAGACGAGCTTCAAATACTGAAAAGGTCAGATTTTGACGAACTGATATATATGCTTTGCGAGGGCGTCGGGAAATTGAGAGGCAAGCGCGAAGGAGGTGTACAGCATTTAAACACATGGACGAGCTGTATACTGACAACCGGAGAAAAGCCGATAACAACAGCGTCTTCGAACGGCGGGGCTGTGAACAGAGTAATTGAAATCGAGTGTAATTCGGGTAGATTTTTTGAAAAGCCGAGAGAGTTCTGCCGTCTTATTCAGAGTAATTACGGTTATGCGGGGAAGGAATTTATCGAATATCTGATAAGCGATAATAATATTGAAGAAGCTCGGGGGTTGTACGAGCGATACATAAAACAGCTTGAAGATATGACTGAGGGAACGGACAAACAAATCGCGTCAGCCGCGGCGATACTGACGGCGGACGAGTTGTCGGAGCGTTGGATATTTAAAGACGGTGTGCGCGTAACGGTGGAGGATATGAAACCGCTGCTAAAAACCCGCGATATGATGGACGCAGATAAGCGCGCGTACGAGTATCTGCGTGAAGAGATTATAGCTAATTATAAAAGCTTTACCGACAATGGCTCTGAATGCTGGGGGACAGTAAAAGACGGATATATTTATATTCTAAAAAACCGCTTTAACGGTATATTGTCAGATGGCGGATTTAACCCTCAGTCCGCGCTTTCGTGGATGATGAGAAATCAAAAAATAGCTAAACATGACAAGGACAGACGCGATATACTGAAGCGCGTAAACGGTTCCGGAATAAGATGTATTTGCATATACGGCGAGGATGATTTTGCCGATATAGATAGTGAGGAAGAATTGCCGTTTGATGTGTAACCATGTAACCAATGTAACCACCGATTTTATAAGGTTGTATTATGTAAAAATATTTATTTGAAATTATATGATAAAAAACATTTCTTCTATAATAAGATAGAAAAGTATTGGTTATTTGGTTACAAAATCATTTAAACCGCATAAATACACGCTTTAGAGCGTAACCACATCAAAAATACAAATGGTTATACAGGTTACGGAAAGGAGGAATACATGAAGTTATATGATTATCAGCAGAATGCGCTTGATTTGACGGAGAATAAAAATAACGCGGCGTTCTATTATGATATGGGACTGGGTAAGACGTTTATCGGTTCTGAGAAGATGAGATTATATGGTAAATGCGTAAACCTTGTAATATGTCAGAAGTCTAAAATAAATGACTGGACAGAGCATTTCAGACAATATTATAAGGAATTTTCAGTATTTGATTTGAGTAATAAAAAAGAAATGCAATCGTTTATGTCGTGTCGGAGTTATAAATGTATAGGCATAATCAATTATGAGCTTGCTTGCAGACGTGAGGAATTAAAAAAAATAAGTGATTTTACACTTATGCTTGATGAAAGCTCCATGATAAAAAACGATACGGCGAAACGTACAAAATTTGTTTTGTCATTAAGTCCGGAACACACAATACTTCTTTCGGGAACGCCAACAGATGGAAAATATGAGTATTTATACTCGCAGTTAAAATTATTGGGATGGAATATTACAAAGACACAGTATTATAACAGATACATAGAAACTGTGCTGAAAAGCTACGGAGGGCCTTTGTTTCGGGTAGTGACAGGCTATAGGAATGTTGATGAACTGAAGGCGAAATTAGCGGAATATGGAGCTGTGTTCGCTAAGGCTGACGAGGTTATAAAACTGCCCGGAAAGACTTTTATAAATGAATACGTCAGCTTGACAAGCGAATATAAAAAGTTTATGAAGGACAGAGTTATAACGGTTCAGGATACAGAGCTTATAGGCGATTCGTCTCTCACAAAGCGGCTTTATGCGAGAATGCTTTGCAGTACATATTGTAAGGATAAACTGAGCAGATTAGTTGATCTTATAAATTCTACATCGGACAGAGTGATTATATTCTATAATTTCAATTCAGAGCTTGACGCTCTTATGACAGAATTGCCGAGGGACAGACAAATTAGCGTCGTCAACGGCAAGACAAAGAATTTGCAAGCTTACGATAAATATGATAATTCAATTACTTTGATACAGTATCAGGCGGGAGCTATGGGGTTGAATTTGCAAAAAGCTAACAGGATAATATATTTTTCTCTGCCGGAGCGTTCGGAATTATTTGAACAGTCTAAAGCGCGTATTTGCAGAATAGGTCAGGAAAAACAGTGTTACTATCACATTATGATGTGCAGGAATAGTGTGGAGGAAAAGATACTTGAGTGCTTAAAAATGCGTAAAGACTATACTGATGAACTGTTCAGAAAGGATTTTGAGTAATGGGACAGGAAAAGAATTTTGAAAATCGGGTAAAAAAATGGCTTCGCGAACAGGGTTGTTATGTGATCAAATTTTATGGCTGCGGTAATACCAGAAGCGGCGTGCCTGACTTGCTGGTGTGCGCGAACGGAAGATTTATAGCTGTAGAACTAAAGGCTGAGAATGGTATAGTGTCTAAAATACAATTTGCTCATCTCAATAAAATTGAGGAAGCGGGAGGAATATGGTATATATTAAGGCCGTCAGAATTTGAGGATTTTAAAAGTTTTGTAAGGGATGTGATAAATAAATGTTAGACAGGGACACTAAAAGACGAATTAAGCAAAAAGCAAGCGAGCTTGCGGATCTGAATTTAAAGGATACGAAAGAATATTCATCAGAGTATGAGAGAATTTATGACAGCGGAGAATTCACATGTGGCGAATGTTTTGTAATGGTGCGTCTTGTCGATTTGTATATAGCTATAAAACAAGGATTGGTAGATAAGGACGATGGTAAAGCAAGACAGAAACAAATTTTTGACGTAATTGAATTGGAGGATTAGTGATGAACAGGTTAACAAAAAGGTACAGCAATGGGATGGTAACGCTTGATGCGTTGCAATTTCCGCCGATAACGCAGGAAGCGATAGACAGAGAGGTATTTAACAGCGAGCCGATAAGGGCAGCGATAGAGCGTCTTGCAGAATATGAGGACAGGGACGCTAAAGGCTGTGAATATTGTAATGATAACGAATGTTCGCTTTTAGACTGGAAATATGGTTTAGACCATATTATTCCGAATTATAAATATTGCCCGATATGTGGCAGAAAGTTGAGGGATTGATATGGAACGATTAAGCGATAATGCGATAGATATTATAGATGAATTACATACAGAAAGACTGGATTATAATTCTGAATATCTGCTGCTGATAAATGCGGCTAATAAATTGCAGGAATATGAGAACGCGGCGGAAAAGCGGAAATTGAAAGGAGAATAACATATGGCTACATACAGAGTACATTTCAGCGGTTATGCAGATGTAATCGCTGACAGCGAAGAAGAAGCACAAAAAGCATTACAAGGCGGTGTATAAATGTTTCAAAAGATTATAAGAATGTGGAATAATCTGCTGTATCGGTTAGGATATGAGCGCAGGGCAAAGGAAAAGCAAGCGATTGACCCGAATGTGCAGAAGAAATGAACGATATGATAGTCGGTCTTGAAATTATAGACTTTGTACCAGAAAGCGAGGCAGACAATGAATAAATCAGAAATATTATCCAAAGCAAAGCCGATATTGTTTAATACGCCTATGGTACAGGCGATATTGGACGGCAGAAAGACGGCAACGCGGCGGATTGTAAAATTTAAAGGTAACAAAAATCCTATGTGGACAGGATATGTTAAAGACGGGTTAAATTTGTATAACGGCAAAAATGAAGTTTGCAACGAGAAACCACGATACAAAGTAGACGATATTCTCTATGTAAGAGAAACGTGGCATAAATATACAAAGCGCATTGGTAAAGGTGACAGTTGCAAATTAGAGCAATTTTACGGATATAAAGCAAGCATTGCCAATAGCGAGGACTCAAGAGAAAAATGGCATCCGTCAATACATATGCCGAAAGAGGCGGCGCGGATATTCTTGCGTGTTACTGATGTAAGGGTAGAGCGGTTACAGGATATTATAACAGGTGACTACAAAACACCGTTAAATATCAATGCTGAGGGCTTATATGAGCCTTGTTGCAGATGTACGCACGTCAATGGGGATTGCAAGGATTTCATCAAAGATGATAATTGCAGGCTACTTAATGCATTTACAGAGCTATGGGACAGCACCATAAAGAAAACAGATCTTAACCGTTACGGGTGGAACGCAAACCCGTGGGTATGGGTTATTGAATTTGAAAGATTGGAGGGATAATTATGAGTTGCGCACCTTGGAGTGACGAAAAAGAAAGAGCAGATTTTTATAAGCTCGAATCTGAAAGATATTATAAGCATTTAAGAGAGTATGAGGAAAGTGGTTTAACTCCTCAGAAAGTCAAAGACTTGCAGATGAAAGTTGTCGACTTAGAGTTAAAACTGCAAGGACACAACAGCGATTTATTCGACCAGCGCGAAAGCGTAATTGATGAAATCAGAGATTTCTTAAAGGAATGCGGTTTTATAGAGGCAA
>CAJTPP010000052.1:11140-18498 GCA_910578235.1 uncultured Clostridia bacterium
AGCGTAATTGATGAAATCAGAGATTTCTTAAAGGAATGCGGTTTTATAGAGGCAAGTATGGCGGTAGAGGAATATCGCGAACAATAAGGAGGTTGTCTGATGAAACAAGTTGGACGAACCGAAAGGAGATAAATAATGGTACATAAAGATTGCTTCGCATATCACAAAAGCAAAGCAGGGTCGGAAAGCTGCAGAGCATTAAAGGTAATGGAATGTGGTAAATGCAAATTTTATAAAACAGAAAATCCGCAAGAAGTTTCAATGTGCAAAAATCACCGTACAACACCGTATGAAAAAGAACAGATTATAAAACTGTTTAATAGCGGTAAGACACGTAAACAGATAGCCGATACGGAAGGTATTGGGGTTTCGTATGAAATGATATGTAAGATTATAAAGAATTACAGAAGGAGCAGGGAGGAATAATCATTGACAAAGGAAGAACTTGAACAGTACCGCTCTATCGTGGCGGAGATTGACGAGATAAGGGATAGGCTTAATTCGCATACGGTACATGGTACTGTTACAGGTTCTGACAGTGAGTTTCCGTATGTGCAGCATGTGATGCCTGTCGGAGGCGTTACGGAGACGGAAGACAATCAGCGGGATATGCTGCTTATACGCAGGTTAGAGCGTCAGAAGAAAGATATTGAGCGGTTTATACAAAGTATTCCCGACAGTGTTACCCGGAGGATATTTACATATCGGTATATGGACGGCACAGTGCGTCCGTCATGGCAGTGGATCGCATTTAAGATGGGAGTGAGTGGTGACGGAAGTACGGAGAGAAAAAAAGTTGACAGATATTTAAAAGTTTCCCGAAATTCCTGAAAATGTGTGTTAAAATTTATAATAGAGAAGTTGCGGGACAGGATAGCCTGATGTACATACACCAATATCCTGTTTCGCTGCCTTAGGAAATGATAAGCGGAGTATCGCCGGTATGAATGAGAAAAGGCGAAGGGAATATATCTCAATTAAAGCAGGTGGGCGCAGAGGTATATAAAGAATAGCAGACATCTATATGGTGTCTGTTTTTGTTTTGTGATAGTGTAAGGAGGTGAAAATTCATGGCTGGGAAACTGACAAAATCTGATAAAATAGAGCTTAAAGGGAAAAAACTGAAAATGGCTGAAATGCTTGCAAATCCTGAGTTTGTCGGCACAAACAAGGAACTTTACGAGACTGTCGGAATCAGCCATGATACTTTTTATAAATGGATAAAGGAAGATGCTGTAATTGCATATACTGAAAGTCTTATCAACAAGTACACGGATGGAGAACTGGGAGCGGTCTGGAAGGCGTTATTGCACAAATGCAGAAGCGGTGACATACAAGCGATTAAACTGTATTTTGAGTTAAAGGGCAGGTATGGTAATAAGGCTGTGACAAAAGATGAAACGGAGGATATTATTGCAGATAAATTAAACGATATATTCGGGGTGTATGACGATGCTGACTAAGAAGCAAACACAAGTAATTAATTGCATACGAAAGGAACAGCCTAAAATTTTATTATGCTCAGGTGCAAAGCGTTCGGGCAAGACCTTTGTACTGACATATGCATTTCTCGGTCAGATTGCACGTTATCGGAATCGGGGCTTGTCTTTCATTTTAGGCGGTGCGGATTTGGCGGCATTGCGGCGTAATGTTATAGATGATATGGAGGATATAGTCGGACATGAACTAAAACCGAATAAGGCTAATGCTATCTCGTTGTTCGGGAATAAGATTTATATATTTGGCGGACAAAATTCCGATAGCTGGAAGCGTGTCAGAGGATTTACAGCAGCAGGCGCGTTTTTGAATGAAGGTACAGCCCTGCATGATACATTTATTAAGGAATGTATTTCAAGGTGTTCATATCCTGATGCACGGATATTTATAGACACAAATCCGGATATGCCTAATCATAGCATAAAAACCGACTATATTGATAAGGACGGCCAAATGCTGAATAATGGACGTTTAAATATTCGTGCGTTTAACTTTACTCTTTTTGATAATGACGCGCTTGATGATGAATATGTAGAGAGCATTATTCAGGCAACGCCGTCAGGAATGTTTACCGACCGTGATATATACGGACGCTGGGTAAGCGCTGAGGGAATTGTATACAGTGATTTTAATGCGGAGCGTCATTATATCAGCCGAAGCCGGATTGATAATATGCAGTTTGTTTCATACTTTGCAGGAGTAGACTGGGGCTACGAACATTTTGGAAATATATCCGTATTCGGTGAAACGGATAATGGAGTTGTAGTTATGATAACCGAGCATGCACGGCAGCATAAAGAGATTGATTATTGGGTGGACATTGCGCAAGGAATAAAAGATAAATATGATAATATTCCATTTTACTGTGATTATGCGCGTCCGGAACATGTGGCACGTTTTCGGCGCGAAGGACTGAAGGCGCTTAATGCAAATAAGGAAGTAATAAGCGGAATAGAGCAGGTTGCAAGTCGGTTTAAAACAGACCGGCTTTTTATATGCGATGATTGTGTACGTTTCCGCGAAGAGATCACTATGTATGCATGGAACGAGCGGACAGGAGAGCCGATAAAGCAGTTTGATGATGTGCTTGATACTATACGCTATGCAATTTATACGCATTATGATGACAGAAGAAAAGCAAAAGTATATTCAAGGAAGGAGATAAAAATATGGTAATAGACGAAAGTATAATCAGCGGAGGAATAACGCCGGAGATACTGGCGAAGCTGATTGAAAAGCACGAGGGAAAGCACGAGGAAAAGCGTGACAGATACAATATGCTGCATGACTATTATATCGGCAAGCACGCAATTCAAATCCGAAACAAATCAGCAAAGGGAGCGGCGAATAATAAAATAATAGCAAATCATGCGAAGTATATTACAGATATGATACAGAGCTATTTGACAGGCAATGCGGTTACGTACTCAGCTTCGGAGGAATACGACATTGAGCCGCTTAAAAATGCATATCTGGAGCAGGATGCGGCAAGTCTTGACAGTTCGATAATTAAGGACATGAGCATATACGGAAGAGCGTATGAGCTTGTATATAATAACGAGCAGTCACAGCCGAGAAGCGTCAAGCTCAGCCCGCAGAACGCGTTTGTATGCTATGCGCAGTCAGCCGCACAAAAGCCACTGTTTGGCGTGTATTATTACAGGAAATACGACCTTGACGGTTACTGTACGGGTACGGAATGTCATGTATATACGGATACTAAGGTATATACGTATAAAGGCGGTAGCGATAGTTGGGCGCGTATGTCATTGGACGCAACTCAGCAGCATTATTTCGGCAGTGTTCCGATTATAGAATATCGTAACAATGAGGAATGTCAGGGGGATTTTGAGCAGCTTATATCGCTCATAAACGCGTATAACATTCTGATGTCGGACAGAGTGAATGACAAGGAGCAGTTTGTAAATTCATTTTTATTTTTAGTGAATTGCGATATAGATACAGAGCAGGCCTTGAAATTGCTGGACGAGCATATTTTAATGGGATATGACGGAGCAAAGGCCGAGTATTTGTCAAAGGTACTCAATGAAGCGGACACAAAGGTACTTCGCGATGATTTGAAAGACGATATTCACCGATTATCACATGTCCCCGACCTGTCGGACGAAAGCTTCGGCAATAATCTTTCGGGAGTCGCTATAAAGTACAAGCTGCTCGGCTTTGAACAGCATGTCAAGAATAAGGAGCGTAATTTCACAAAGTCGCTTCGTGAGCGGTTTAAGCTGTATAATAACTTTCTGGCTTTAAAAAGCAGTATGCAGACAGTGCCGACGCACAGGGTTGATATTGTATTCACATATAACCTGCCGGCGAACGAGCTTGAAGTGGCGCAGATGATAAGCTACCTGCAGGGACTCGCGAGTGATGAAACGCTTTTAGAACAGCTGTCGTTTATCGGCGACGCAAAGGAGGAAGCTATGCTTGCCAAAAAGGAACAGGCGGAGAAACAGCGTCGGGAAATGGACGCAATGGATTACAGAGATTACAGAAAGCCTGTAAAGACAAATGAATACACCGAATAGACGATATTGGACAGAGCGTGCCGCAGAGCTTGAACAGGCAATACAAAATGAAGCGACTCCTACAGTAGAAAATATTAAGCGGGCATACGAGCAGGCAATCCGTAACATCAATGCGGATATGAATAAAGTTGTGCGCGGACTGTCGAGAGCGAGCGGTATTCCCGAAGCTGAAGCCAAAAAGCTGCTGAATAAAGCTCAGAGCCGGGAACAATATAAAGACCTTGTACGGCTGTATGACGAAACGGCGGATGAACGTATGCGCGGAGATATTGCGCTTAAAATAAACCGTCAGGCATACGGCGCGAGAATGACGCGGCTGGAAGCTTTAAAGGAAAAGGTGTATATTCATCTTATGCATGCTCAGAATAAAGAAAGGGAGCAGCATAAGGCTTTACACGCCGATACTTTACAGCGTTCGTATTATTCCAATATACATAATATTGCAAAAGGATTTGACATAGGAATAAATTTTTCGGTTCTGTCTGAAAAAACAATTGAAAAGACGCTGTCTGCAAAATGGCGCGGCTCGAATTATTCAGCGCGTATCTGGAATAATAATCGTCCGTTCATAGAAAAGGTACAGCAGACTATTACCGATGGAATTACCGCGGGACACAGTATAAGCCGAATGTCTGAACAGCTGCTTGATTATGTCGCAGTAGAAAATAAAGGGCAGCGATATATTGTGGAACGCCTTGTCCGAAGTGAGACGGCGCATTTTATGGCGGAGGGACAGCTGCAGTCGTATAAGGAAATCGGAGTTGAAAAATATCAGTTTGTGGCGGCGTTTTCCGAGCGTACCTGCGATATATGCGGAGGACTTGACGGAGAAATTTTTGACGTAAGTCAGGCGATAGCGGGGGAGAATTATCCGCCTATACATGCAAACTGCCGCTGTACTACGGTTATAGCGGGCTTTGATCCAGCTACTCGAATAGCGCGTGATCCGCTTACAGGAAAGAATTATAAGGTTGACGGCGGTATGACGTTCAGCGAATGGAAAAACAGTCTTTCCGGTGAACAGAAATCGGCATTTAATCTGCATGTGCGGCAAATTAAAAATAAGTCTGCTGACAAGAAACAGTATGAGAAATATATTTCAGTAATCGGCAAAGAAAATATGCCGAAAACGTTTGACGCATTCCAGAATTTGAAGTATAATAATATTAGTGAATGGGCTGAGACAAAATTATTATATGCTGATAAGAATTTACAGAATAAAATCCGTAATACATATAACCTGGAAATTCTTGAAGGCAAGCAGGGTAAGCATATTTTAGGGCATAATAATTATATTGAGGGACGAAGTTATCTGACTGTATCAATGCAGGAAGCGCAGGAGCTTGTTAATCGATATGCCGGAACGGGGCATATTGACAGAGATAAAAATGGTAAGTGGAAGCATACTGAAACCATTTTACATAATAGCGTTATAGGTGTTGATATTGATAACAGAACAGGGCAAAAATTTGATACGGATATGTTTAAGATACATTATTCTAAATCAGGTACGCATATAGTGCCAAAAAGGAAGTGATAATATGAAATTATATGGCAGACTGAATAAAATAGAGATGAAGCATGAACTTAATAAGGATTTAAAACTAAGAATACGTTGCATGGACGGCGATATTTTTGAAGGGTATTTTGATGGCTATACAGATGCGCTAAATAATGAACCGGAAATTACACAATTGGAAATGCGGCGATTTAATAATTATCCGGGGACAGTAAGTTTTTTTGAAACAGAAATCAAATCAATTGAAGTAATTGAATAAAAAGCACACTGAAAGAATCGGTGTGCTTTTTGATATATTGACATAATTCGGGAATATATGCTATAATATGGATATGGTAAGAGGGTACGCGGTTATTCTGACACCTTGTATAGAATGGAGGTGTCGCCTATGGATTTGAATTTAATTATTGATTTAATAATTTTAATTGTCATATTTGACATTATCAAATACATAAAAAAATGACCGCCTACTCTGTGAAATAGGCGGTCGGTTCGTTTAACGAACTAAAACCATATTGCAGAATAACCGTTGGTTATCCTCTTACCTACATTCTATCATAAAAAATAAATAATGTCAATAAAGTGCGTGAAAATTCACGCGCTTTTTGTATACATAAAAATGAAAGGCGGTGATAGTGTGGTAATAGGCGCAAAATATACATAGAAAGGGTAAGGTGATCCGGGTATCTCCCTTTGAGACGTGGGGTTATACGTCTTATTTTTATACTAAATTTTAAGGAGGTTTTCGTATGGAGGAAAACACAAATGTAACTGACGGAGCCATGACAGGGACGGATAACGCAACTGACACAGGCAACGCGCAGGGACAGGATAGCGGCGAGGAAACGCCGAAAACATATACAGCGGAGGAATTACAGGCGGAGAGCAACAGGCGCGTTACAGAGGCTCTAAAGACCGCAAGCGCGAAAGCGCAGACAGATTTTGAGACAAAATTAAAAGAGGCTCGCTCCGAATGGGAAAAGGAAGCAAAAATGACGGCTGCCGAGCGTGAGAAAGCGGCGCGTGAGAAAGCGCAGAAGCAGTTTGAGCGGGAGCGCGCCGAATATCAGAAGGAAAGGCTTGAGTTTGAGGCGACAAAAATTCTGGCCGAAAAGAAATATCCCGTAGGCTTTGCAAAGATGATTACCGCAATGGGCGAAGACGGTATGGAGGATAATGTAAAGGCTCTTGAAAGCATGCTGTCTGAGTACCGCGAAAGCGTTGTGGCGGAGCTTACGAAAGGAAAAACTCCGAAAATAGGAGGAGAAAAAACAGAAACAGATCCATTTTTAAGCGGATTTGGGAAATAAGGAGGAATTTTAAATTATGGCAATTAATTATGCATCGAAATACGCAGCGCAGATTGACGAGCGTTTTTCAAAAGAAGCAATGTCCGCGGGAGCGGTCAATCAGGATTATGATTTTGTCGGAACAAAGACGGTAAACGTCTACAGCGTGCCGACGGCGGCAATGCATGATTATACAAGAACAGGCTCTAACCGTTACGGAACGCCCGAGGAACTGGAGAACAGTGTGCAGGAGCTTACAATGACGCAGGACAGAAGCTTCACATTCACAATTGACAGAGGTAATTATAATGACACGCAGATGTCGAACGCGGCCGGCATGGCGCTTCAAAGACAGCTTCGCGAGGTTGTCGTGCCTGAGATTGATAAATACCGCTTTGCGAAGATATGCGCTAACGCGGGCACTACGGCTACAGGCGCGATTACCAAAACAAACGCGTATGACGCGTTCCTTGACGGAACAACCGCGCTTGTGGATAACAATGTGCCGAC
>CAJTPP010000053.1:0-1976 GCA_910578235.1 uncultured Clostridia bacterium
GCTGTGTTTTCAAGCATTTACACGGTTTTTAATGTTTGGTACGCCCGGAGGGATTGTTTCCCTTTACCTTGTAATATACCGTATAGTCGCCCGCGTCTGTCGCCATAGGCACTGTTGATGACCAGGTCTCGCCTGTGTTGTCTAAGCTGTACTGCATTATTCCGTTTTCGGCTTCGCCTGCCGAAACAAGCTGCTGCTGACCTCCGTCATACACGACTTCAAATGTTTCGGGCGCGGTTTTAACCTTTGAATCAGCCTTGTTGATTGTGTACGTTGTTGTGTTTGCATCAGGAATGGAGTAGTATGCCGCTGATATTCCTGTCAATCCTGACGCAATGGCCGTATGAGTGCCCGCGGCAGACTGCGCTCCGTTTGTGACAACTACTTCAATATGATCCCTATCCGCCGCCAGATAATTTATTACCCTTGCCGTAACATTGCTGTCTGTGCCGTCATATGTGCGCGCGGCTGTTCCGGACCAGTCAAGCTGCGCTTCTATCGGATTAATATTAAAGTATATATAGCTTTCGCATGACTTTACGTTGGCATTGCCCGCGTATCTTGCGATAATAGTGTTTCTGCCGACAACACAATTCTGCTTATTCATCTGTGTCTGCGGTATGCTGATTTTTCCCTCTGTTTTCGCAGTGTTGGTATACAGCATATAGTCGTTTGAAAGAGCAACTTCTTCTCCGTCTTTTAGGATAGTGAAAATAATACGGTCGCGACTTTCAATTTCCTTTGTTTCTCCGCTCGGATCCTTACCGGGCGTTGAAAGCGTGATGTTGTCCAGACTGAACTTTTCACCGTACTTGAAAGTGGTCTCCGCTCCTGTGATGACAGAATCGGCTTTTTCTATCACGACTGTCAGATAACCCTCGGGAACAAAATTATCCTCCGCATTGCCGCTGTCTGCCTCCGCCATGTAGTACACATGGTATGTGCCCGCGTTTGTGGCTGTCGGAACAGCGGTGGAATACTCGCCGCTATCTCCGAGTCTGTATTTAAGCGTAAAGCTCGGCGCCGCCTCGCCCTCTGTCACAAGCGCCTTCTCTGTGCCGTCATAGACAAGTCTTTGTATTGACGGCGCTGTTATTATAGACTGATCGCCCGCCTCAATTCTGACAGTCAGAACATACCGGCTGTTGTCTTCAAGGTCTGTATGGTTATTGTCGCCCTTAATTCTGTAGTAAACAGTATATGTGTCCGATTCCGCCGCCGACGGAACATTTACAGACCAGTCGCCGTCGCCGAGCTTATACTCCACTGTGCCGCCTATGGCGCTGCCTGCAATTACAAGCTCCTGAGCGGTACTGTTAAATACAAGACCTGTGCTTGCTATCGGTTCCATTACGAATTCAGGCGCCACTTTATTGATTGTGTACACTATTTCCGGATTATCCGGCAGCTTATAGTACTTCGCGTGCGCTCCCGACAGTGACGGCGTTGCCGTGTGGTCGCCGGCTTCGGACTCTGTTCCGCCCGCTACGTCTACAATTACCGTATCCGTAATTCTGCCGTCGCCTTTGATAAGATTGCCCGCCGTTGCCGTTACATGGCTGGGCGCTCCCGTCCAGTCGCGTGTTGCGTGGCCTTCCCATGTGAGCGTTACCGTTCTCTGAATTACGGTCAGCGCTCCGCTTGTTACTTCCTCAGCTAAAAGCGTGGGGCCGCCTCCATAGATAGCCTTGATGTTATTTACGCCCGGCTCAAAACGCTGGTCAATATTAGTAATTGTCAGCATTGCTGTACCGACTGTGCCGTTATTTGTATACTGCACCTGCGCGTTTCCAAGATACGCGCCTGTATCGGCAATGTAGAAATCCACGACATTCTGCGCGGTGAACAGCGCAATACCGTTTTTCGGCGCGTTTGAAACCGTTACTGTAAGCATTACATTCGTATCGCCGTAGGTTGCGCTTACCGGCGATATCGCCATCGAGGACGAGCCGGCTCCTACTGTGACAGAGAAACTT
>CAJTPP010000053.1:1986-3013 GCA_910578235.1 uncultured Clostridia bacterium
GCCGCCGCTATTCCGTTATAGTTGGTGGTTTCCGCAACTCTGTAGTAGACGGTGTACGTGCCTCCGACTGTCGCTGTAGGAACAGATGTGCCCCAGTTCGCGTTATCCAAACTGTATTGAAGCGTTCCGCCCGTCACCGAGCCCGCGTTTGCCAAAGCCTGCGGACTGCCGTTTGCTGTAAGGCCTGTTTTCGCCGTCGGACGCGTTCGATAGCTTGAATTGGCCTTTGCGATTGTTACTGAAAAACTGCTCGCCGCCACGTCGTTATAGTTCGTTCCGCCGCTGAGCCTGTAATAAACCGTGTATGTGCCCGCGTTTGTGCCTGTCGGAACAGTGTTCTGCCATGTGCTGTTATTCAGGCTGTATTGCAGCGTTCCGCCCGATGTTGTGCCCGCGGTCACAAGAGCCTGCGCGCTGCCGTTGTATGTAAGATTGTTTCTTACCGTCGGCGCGGTTACTCTCGCGTTTGCCTTCTGGATTACCGCCGTTATTGTGTTGATGGACGACGCGTTCCAGTTAGATGTCTCTTTTACTCTGTATCGAATCGAATATGCTCCGGCGTTTGTGGCTGTAGGCTGATTTGTCGTCCAGCCGCCGTTGTTGACGCTGTATTCTATCGTTCCCGCTTCGCCGCTAGTGCTGCACTTACCCTGAGGCAGAGTGTTGAGAAGATTTTGTGAGCCGCCGTTGTATACCAGTCCCGGCTTCGCCGCCGCGTTTACCGTTATGCTTGACGGCGCTTTTCCAATGGTGGCAGTACAGCTGCCTATATACATGTTGGGTTTGCTAGCATTTAACAATTTCATGCTCAGACCATAACCAACCGTATATGTACCCACGTTTGTAGCCACCGGAAGTCGAAATTTCAGCCATGTGCCGTTATTCAAATTGTACCATCTGTCGTCGCCACCGGAAGAGGAGCCGGAAACTACTAGGACTTGATCGTTTCCGTTGTATACCAGTCCTGTTTTCGCTGTAGGTTTAGTCGTCCACTCTGCCGATGCCGTCGTGCCCATTGACGGCAGCA
>CAJTPP010000053.1:3036-5158 GCA_910578235.1 uncultured Clostridia bacterium
CCGCCATAAAAAGCGCGCTTACCGTCCGTTTAGATATATTTCTTATTCTTTCCATTTTTTTCTCCTTTCGGATATTCAATCTTTCTTTTTCCTTTTTTCCCGCGGCTTTTTATTCCCGCCTTATGTTCAGAAATACCTCGTCAAAGCTGACGTTCAGCAGATTTAAAAGCTCGCACAAAGTCCCAAGGTCAGGCTGCGAATATCCTGTCTCCCAGTGCGCCACCACCTGCTGTGACTTCCCGAGACGATCCGCTACCTGCTGCTGCGTGTATCCCTTACTCATCCGCGACATCTTTATCGTTCGGGCAATATAGCTTTTTGTCAACATTCCTTTCACCTCCCTATACATTTTGCGTTTCGCATTAAATGATAGCCGAAAAATATGAATTTTAGGGGAGATTTCCTATAACATATGTATAGTTTGAGAGCTTTCCGGCTATATTAATGCTGTGGTTGTAAGTGTCTTAAAGTAATATACTTTAAGACACACACCTTTCAAACGCAGTCGTAGAGCGGGCTTTCAAAAATTTGACGGCTTATGCTGACGGCTTATTAAAAAGACTTCCAAGTCTTTCCATCTCATTTTTCTTGTATTCGGGCAAAGAATGCGCATACAGTCTGAGCGTTGTTGTAACGCTGGCATGTCCTAAAATTTCGCTCAGCGTTTTCGCGTCAAATCCAAGTTCAAGCGCCCTCGTTGAAAACGTGTGGCGGGTGGCGTGGAAATTCATGTCTTCTATGTCCGCTTCTCTAAGCAGTTTTTTGAACCTGCGGCTTATGTTTCTCGTGTCGGTATATTCTCCGTTGTCACGCAGTATATATCCCGCGTTTTTTTTGTATTTGGCAAGCTCGTGTATGAGAAAGTTTGGTATCGGAATAACGCGCTCCGACGCGGGCGTTTTCGGGCTGTTAAAGTTGATTTTTGTTTTTGCGCCAACGCCTCCGTCTATTCTCTGCGCTGTCTGTTCTATTTTTATCGTTCCGTTTTTCAGATTTATATTTTCCCACCTGAGAGCGCATAATTCCCCTATGCGTATGCCTGTGTACAGACAGATTAGAATACCGATATCATATCTGTTATTATCCCTGAAAATGGCGTTTTCAAGTCGCTTCTGCTCGTCACGGCTGAGTACGTGAACCGATTTTTGCGTTAGCTTCGGCAGTACTATCTCCGAGTAAATATCATATATATAGCGATTTTTGTGCGCCGCCTGAAGGGCAAGCTTTAAGGTGGAATAGATGACATGCACACTCTTTGACGAATAATTTTCAGATAATTTGTCCACAAACTCCTGCAAAACCGACCGGTTTAATTTCTTTAGTTTTATTTTTCCGATACCGCTTGCCACATGGTTTTTTATCTGCGAATGATAAATCATTTTTGTGCTTTCTTTAATATGTTTCAAGGATTTGATCCATTGCTCTGTCCAGTCGCCGAGCGACAAATCTGAGTTTATCAGCTTTTCTCTGACGTTCACCGCCGCTTTTTGACGGGTAAGTATTTCCTTGACCTCGCTGTAGCTTCTGGCGTATATATATCCCCACTCGGCTTTGCCGCTGTCGTTATAACATCTGATATATCTCCCCTCATATCTTCCGTCTTTTCTTTTGTAAATATTTTCTCCTTTTTTTGGCATGATTAAAAACTCCTTAATAAATTTTGACGGCTTATTTGACGGCTTATTCTTAAAAAACCGAATATTTTTTTCTAAAAAGCCTTGTATTATCCCAAAGTATATGATACAATAAATTTGAGAGCTATGTATGAATAATCACCAAAATTAATTTTTTTCGTGGATTTTCCGCATACCTATGCGGCTGTCCGCAAAGTGTCTTAAAGTATATTACTTTAAGACTTTTTTATACAATTTTTTACGGCTTATTTTATCAATAAACGCTAACTAATTATATTATTAGATAACCGCGCCTTACCGAGCTGTCAAACAGAACAATGATACAAATAAAAAAATTGAAAACAATAACACATAAAAAAACTCTGTTCCATTATTGGAACAGAGTTTTTTGTTAAATTAATATTTACTATTAATTGATAAGCTTTACATTAGCTTCGCATTTCGGTGTCATACTATCTAAATTTTCCCAGAACATGACTTTTACCTTT
>CAJTPP010000053.1:5177-18225 GCA_910578235.1 uncultured Clostridia bacterium
CGTCTGTGCTGAAGTTCTGCGGTTCTACTGTCTTTTCTTTCATATTTTCAGTCAATTCCACATGAACCCTTTCAACACCTATAAGCCTATCATCAGAACTATATGCCGCAAATATTACGTCATATTCTCCCGCCTCAGGCGAACCTATCAACGCGTTACCGTCCTCTGTATATACTACAAAATTATTAATAGGCGTTCTATCAAACTGAGCTGTATAAGTTGTCATTTCAGTAACCTCTACAATCTCCTTATCCCAGCCGATAAATCTATAGGAATATTTATCATCTGATTCTCTTGTCGGCTCACTGCCGCGATAATCAGGTATTGTACCAACCTCTACAATCTCACTCTGCAAAGTTGTGTTATCATAATTTACAAATGTGATTGTAAATGCCGGCGGCGCATCCTGTGTCCATTTAGCCCAGAACGCTTTATCACCAAAATCGTCCGCTGTTACAGCATTAACCGGCTCGCCGTTATAATCCTCATTGTCATACCAGCCGACAAAATAGAAGTCATCCTTATGCGGTGTCGGAAGCGCCACGCCTGTACCGCAGGTGTATTCCATATAAGCTTCCTCATTATCAAGTATTCCCTCGTCAAGATTTAACATTAAGCTGTAAACTCTCGGAGCGGCTTCAAACTGAGCTGTATATGTCGTATCTCCCGTTACCGATGTGATGGCGGGACTCCATCCGACAAACGTATAAGTATACTTATCGTCCGCATCTTTTTCGGGTACCGCTCCTGTATATTCAGGACGCTTTCCGAATTCCACATTAGTTTTCTGTAATAATCTGTTATTATAATTTACAAATCTTATTACATACTCGTTTGTTTTCCATTTAGCCCAATATACCTTGTTACCCGTGTCTTGTGCGCTGATTTCCGTTACTGCCGTGCCTTCACATTCAGCATTGTCAAACCAGCCCTCAAATGTGTAATTATCTCTTGACGGAACAGGCAGCACCGCGCCTTCTCCATATGTATATTCAGTTAAATTCTCGGCAAGCGTACCGCCGTTTGTATTAAGAGTTACAGAATATCCGTTTTCTGCCCATTTAGCCCAGTATTCTTTATTGCCAAAATCTTTTGCTGTAATTTCCGTTACTGCCGTGCCTTCACATTCAGCATTATCAAACCAGCCCGCAAAATTATAGCCATCCTTATGCGGCTCGGGAAGTACAGCTCCTTCTCCATATGTATATTCAGTTAAATTCTCGGCAAGCGTACCGCCGTTTACATTCAGGTTTACAGAATATTCAGCCACAGTCCATTTAGCCCAGAATGTCTTGTCTTCTGTTTCGCTCGCTCCGATTTCCGTCACCGCTGTACCCGTAAGTTCAGCATTATCAAACCAGCCCGCGAAATTATAGCCATCCTTATGCGGCTCGGGAAGTGTCAAAGGAGTACCTGTATTATATATCGTATACTGCCACTCGTCATCAATCTTTCCGCCGTCCTTGTTGTATACTACTCTCAGCGCTACGACAGCTTTCATAGGATAACCTTTAGCTTCACCTACAAGATTTCCATCTTCATCCCTTATATATTCTGCCTTATATCCGTTTACACGAATATCTACAGGCGGGGCATATTGTGCATATGCGATTTTCATATCATTAGTAATTTCACTTCCTGTAATAATCGACAAATGTTTATTATCATAACTCATACCTGTCAGCTTAACAGGCACTAACGTCTGTACATAAATATCCTGAATAGTATCAACATTACCAATTGTAAGCTGACGACTACCGTTTATATAAATCGCATCTCCTTTTTCAGCACTGTTGCCGATAAACTTATCACTTGATGTTGTAACAGTATTTCCCGACCATACAGCTCCGCCATTTACTGCTGTATTGTCGGTAAATGTATTACTAGTTAAAGAAATTCCCTCTTTGTTAATCCATACAGCTCCGCCATTTCTTCCGGCTGTATTATTTTCAAAAGTACATCCTGAAACTTTTGCTAAATTACCACAGAATAATGCTCCGCCATCCTGTGCAGCTCTGTTATTTCTGAATACTCCGTTTGTCAGCGTAAGGTTAACAGCGTCACCGCCCTGATTGAAAAATACCACACCGCCGTTACCGGCTGAATAGTTATTTTCAAACGTTCCGCCACTTATTATAAGTGTTTTTTTACCCATCCAGAATACTCCGCCTTCAGTGCCGCCTTTATTGTTACTAAATATACCGTTCTGAACATTAACACTTGTATTATTATCCGCACAAATCGCAGAGGTTCTTGAGTTCTCCAAACCATTATTTCCTGTAATCTCACCGTCATAAATAGTTATTACAGATGAATTGTTACCTCGTATATACATTGCTGAACCGAATACCGTTGACGCATTATTACGAATAACACCTCCATTCATAGTAATAGTAGAGTCAATTCCCCATATTGCTCCGCCTGTCAGGTTATCATCAAGGATTTGTTCTGCATTATTTCCAACAGTTCCTGTATTATAGTTATTCTGCATAATCGCGCCGTCTGAAAGTATAAGCTCAGTCCCTGCGTATGACAGTATAAACGGAGCTGTAGCCGTCAAACCACTGTTAGTTAATCCGCGCTTAACAACAGGGTCCTCTTCTCCTGTCCATACTGCGCCGCCGTCAAAGATAATATTTTTTAATGTAATGGCAGATTGATCGGTCATAAGAATAAATGATTTTTTATACTCACTTCCGCGGCTCAGTGTATGTCCCTGACCGTCTATTGTAAACTTCTTTCCTGACACTGCTATCGTATCATTAACTTCAATATCCTTGCATACGCGTATAGTTGAATTTTCAGGCGCATTGTCTATTGCTTTTTTTAGAGAATCATAGCCATTTGTACCGTTAATAGCCTCATAATCTCCAATCATTATATGTGCGGAATCCGAATATATACTTTCACTTACCTTATTATTTTTATCTTTAACATATACGGCAGCATAATAATATCCGTCCTGTTCAGGTATATATTCAGCTTTTGTCGCGCCGGTAATCGCAGTACCGTTCTTTTCCTCTGTTTCACTTCTGTACCACTGATATGATAATGCATTATTGTTTTCTGATGACGCTATAACCTTTATTGGATTTATTTCATCTCCAACTGCATATGTATCACCTACCGGTGATTTTTCTATCGTCACTTCCGGGAAGTTGACATTTACCTTAAAAGTCTGCTTTATCTTTGAGCCATCCAGAGTAATTGTTATCGTCTGTTCTCCTGTTATTGTCGGGTAATATCCGCGCATAGAATATGCATTTGTATTAACTTTGCTGCCATCAGGTAAAACAACCGTAACAACCATACCCTTTTTGTCAAAATCCTCACCTAAGATATATTCTGTTTTGTCAGGCGGTGTAACAATTATACTCTCCGCCGCTTGGGAAATACCTGCCACCTTATATCCTTCAATCGGAGATTCAGAATTTGCAAGAGTATGATGCAAATATACATATCCGTCTTGAACCGCCGCAAACGCTCCCTTATCACATACAAATCCATCAAGCGTTTTATGGTCAGTCATATATACTTTTTCAAGAGCTGTACAAGCGCTAAACGCTCCTGCGTCAATTGTCTTTACCGACTCAGGAATAGTAACAGCTTCTATTTCAGGCGTATTGGCAAAGGCTCCGTTTGTTATATTTACAACCTTATACTCGTATCCACCTACAGTAACAGTATCAGGAATTTCCACATTTCTTCCGCTTATATCTTCCGACGGGGTAAAACCTGTAAGCATACATTCAGTTTCTCCTGCCAATGCCTCAAAAGTAAATTCTCCATCCATAATATATGAAAATACTGTTATATCTAAAGCAGTATTAATCTCTTCCTTATCCTTAAGCGACGCTTTAATAGTCTTTGTTCCCGCCGTTCTTGCAAAAATATCGCCGGTTATCGGAACATTTCCGTCCTTTGATAATTCCATATTATATTCTGACTCATTAAGTACTTTTTCTGTTCCGTCAGAATAAACAAGATGCGTACTCATTCCGCTTAAATCCATAGCATCGCCTATGTAGTACTGTGTTTTAAAGTTCTCGTCTGTATCAATACGAATTTCCTTTACAGCCTTTTCAGCATTAACGGTAAAATTAGATGATAAACCGTTATGAACTACCTTTAAAGTATTTCTACCTTCCGCAAGAATAGGATTTTCAAACTCAAATTCATTAGGAAGCAAATACCATTTGTTTGTTCCGTCTGTTACCTGTACTAATATATTTGACTTGTCAAACGCATCCTGCGCATAATATTTTCTATCAGAAATAGTAACTGCTGAAATCGCTGTCGCTTCTCTGTCATTTGCTGATACCGAAACAGCAAAGCTTGTTTCTATTCCGTCATATGACGCAAAAACCTCTTTTATATCTGTTGAGTCAAATACATCTTCGCTCAATTCAAGCGCGCCTGCTGGAATAATACTTGTTGTGCCGTCATCATATAAAAGACGCGCGGTTATGCTGTCTAAATCCAGTCTGTCGCCAACCTTATAATTTGTTTTTTCCGGAGCGATTTCAAGATTAAGCTCTTTAACTGTCTTTTCCGGACAAACCTGATTTTCATACAGCTTAAATTCCGCCGCTGTTGCATATCCTCTGTTATAGTTTGAGAAAAACTTTACACCTGCTTTTGTAACCTTAATTTTTACATACTTAGTATATGCCGGCTCGTCAAAATCAATATACTGCTCACGTGGGAATTCATCACTTGGACTCTTAACATATGCCCAGTTATTTGTACTTCCCGCGAGTTTCCACGTCTTTTTATCATTACTTATATATACTTCACAGCCTGTTATTGTTCCGTCATCCTCAGCCGGAGTTCTGAGCTTTGGAATATATCCTATCGCAGACACATAGTGAGGGTCACTTATCTCAAAAATAAATTCATCGCCATACGTTGGAACAACATTACCGGATTCATCCACCATTACCGCTACAGTATATTTCTTTTCCCAAAATGTATCTTTTCTTGTATCTATAGCATTTTTAGGCGGATTAGCTTTCATACTCTCCGGGCTGTCAGAAAGCTTTACATTTCCGCTTATTCTTAAATATCTGCGCTCCGGAGTATCATCTGCAGCCGTAAATTCAGCAACAAAATGCGGACCCGCAAGAAACGCGCCTGTCGCTTTTTTACGTACCCAGACAGTAACATTACCTTCAAACACGTCTTCACTTGTTAAGTCCTTCCATGTCTGTCCTCCGTCTGTTGAATACTCCAGGCCTTTTTGAAGATTTATGAACTTATCTTCATCATCATTTGGTATATTAGTAGTTTTATTTTTCGGAGGCATCGCATTTGTCGATATTGGAATTATATGTGAATATTTTGCGGTATCAAATTTACAATATATATCATTTGCGTCTGTTATCTGCGCAACTTCCTCCGGGGTAAGCTTATGAGAAATAACGCCTTCCTCATATGTCCATCTGTTCCACGTTTCTCCTCTGTCAAACGAATACAATAAGTCTTTACCCGTATTTACAAAATTTTTGGTTAATGTAATAGACTGTGTTTCAAAAGAAAACTCCGCTATTTTGGCAAGCAGGGTTCTGCAATAACCCGCGCCCTCTATACATTGACTCGGCTGGAACATACCACTGTTCTCAGCAGTTGCGCTTGCGCTTATATCAAGCATTGATCTGACAAAACCTATAAGGTCAGCACGCTTAATAATATCATTAATTTTAGGATAAAGGAAGTTAATGATATATTCATACATCGGATGCGGATACCATTTAAGCGCTTCGGCGGCGCGCTCCGCAAGCGCATAATAAT
The DNA here is from genome assembly GCA_910578235.1 of uncultured Clostridia bacterium. Classification (GTDB taxonomy): domain Bacteria; phylum Bacillota; class Clostridia; order UBA1381; family UBA1381; genus Hominilimicola. The sequence goes on from CAJTPP010000053.1 coordinate 10,968, forward strand.
CATCATCTGTTTTTCCGAGCTTTTCATATAATCTTGCAATATTAACGTACGCGTCCAAATGGAAATACTGAGCTTCAAGCACTTTTTCATAAATTTCAAGCGCCTGTTCATAATTTTCTTTTGCCGTCTGAATTTCCGCAAGATAAGCAAGATTTTCAGCCTTTTCATAATTTGTATTATGATTATTATACATAGCGTCAATACCAAGGAATATATATCCGCCGTTCATAATTCCGTGATATCCAAAATTACTCCAGCCTGCAGGCACATGCGTATAACCGTATGTTGTGTAGTTGCTTCGCTGTATTCCGCTCATATTATATGAACTTGCACATGTCGGCTTACCATTATTATAGTAATAAGTTAAATAGGACATATGCACAGTAGGCTGACAAAGGTATCTTGCCGCCAGACCAAAAGCATTTCTCGTAACAGTACCGGTAAGCGAAATATCAACGCACACACCGCCTGCCTCATATGGCAGCCACTGCGGCTCAAAATATTTTTTCTTCTCATTTACGCCATAATCTACCTTGTAATCAAAAATCTCGTCATGATATTCAAGCGTATACTTATTGTTCCATTTGTCATAGTTTGCAGGGTCGTAATATTGTGCGCTGGCAGGTTTATTGGGCTCTCTGTCATTTACCGTATATTTTACAGGCACTCTGTTGGCGTTGGAAGTTGTCGCTTTTACCGGGTTATCCATATAATCAGGGTTTTTCATAATATTAACACGGTAATAGCGGTGTATCCATTGAAGCTGGTCGTTGTCCAAAGGACAGCCTACAACCATACGAAGCTCCTCTACGTTATATTTAGTAAATTCGTCTGCAAGTAAATTACGGTTATAAAACCTTTTATATATTTCGTATCTCTCTACAGGCTCAGATTCATGGAACCACTGACGTTTTCCGGTAGGCGTGAAATTAAACCATGTGTATATAGGTACGCAGTGCGTAAGCGCAATCGCCGCCATCATACGCTTATACAGCGGCGCATTTTCAGTATCATTCATATCCTCCTTGTGCTTTGTATATAATCTTGTCAGCACATCAAAGCTTTTAATATATGTATCCGGAGTAACTTGCCTGTTTTTTTGATAATATCCGTTTGCTTCAGGCTCTCCTCCATAGGAGTAATAGCGCAGCATTTGAATATCGGTAAACAGCCATTCCATACACGCGGCAAAATCAGCATTTTCATTCATTTTTGCAGCAAGCCTGTCATAGCCTATCTTATCTACAAGTCTACGCTTAAGCAGTACATTTACATATTCTTCATTTTCTGTAAGGACAGAAGGATCTGCACTTCCAATCTGTCCTGCAATTGCGTCAAGCTGTGCATCATATTGTTCAAGCGACAAAATAGCGCTGCCGGAATAAGCAACAGTGGTTTCGTACCCCCTCTCCTGAATTCTGGAATTATTTTCCATAGAGTCAAATGCAGGGATAACATCTGTGTTGTCCGTCTGGTCGAATGTGAGTATGTCATCCGAATTTACATGCATCTCAACATCTTCATTATCCGCCTGTTCAGACATTAATGTATCATCCGAATTCACATATACTTCAGTATCTGTATTTTCCGCTGATGACACCGTCTGAAATGCGCCTGTTATCGGCACTATCATTGATAATGCTAAAAATAGTGATAATATTCTTCGTCTCATTTTAAAAAAATCCTCCTTAAATTTTTATTACATATAAAAACACAATTAAAGCTATGATTTTATAGTCTTAACTGTGGAATACAAAGATTTATGATGATTATTAAAATAAAATCACCAAACAGACCTATATTAAATTATATCAGCCTGAATTACATTTTCCTCTGTAGTCTGTTAAGTAATCTTATCTTAAAATCTTGTTTTATTTACCTAAAAGTATACCATATTAAGCCATTCTGTGTCAAGATGTTCACATTGTATTCAGGCCCTCCAAACACCGATAAATACAGTGTTACATAAATTTAATATTAATGTTGTGAATTTTTAACATATAGAATTATAAATTTAAAAAGACCGCTTTTAAAAAGCGGTCTTTCGCTTATACCAACTGTTTAATTTTCTATCAGTCTTACTGCTGCGACGGTCATATCGTCCACAACGGCGTCACGGCTTTTTTTCACTGCCGTTTCAAGCACAGCCTGAGCCATTTCCTCCATAGTGTCAAAGGGCATCTTAATCTGATTTTTCAGCCATTCTGTGCGCACAGTTCCGAACCCGGCCTCGCTAACTCCGTCCGTCATCATAATCACCGTATCTCCGTCACTCAGACGTTTAGCCTGTCCCTGCACTTTTATATCAGACATCATACCGACAGGCAGAGACACTGAAAATACTGTTTCCACATTCGCTCCGCGCAGAAGAACACTTTCCGCTCCGCCTATCTTGTAAAACTCGCTCACGCCTGTCATAAGATCAATGCACAGCAGATCCACTGTGGAAAAACACTCGCTGTCAAGCTTCAGGCACAAAGCGGAATTTATCATTTCAATAGCGGTTTTCACGCCAAAGCCTGAATGCAAAAATTCTTTTAACAGTTTCATTGTAATATGACTTTCAGCCATAGCGCGTCTGCCGCTTCCCATACCGTCAGACAAAATCACATACTGCTTGTAATCCTCTGTAACAAAACTGTCGACACTGTCTCCGCAGGCATTGCTGTAATCGCGGCACAGCTGCCGTACAGCGACATCAGCTGTGAATTTTGCGCCTGATGTAAATTTTAACAGTCCGCCCGCTACCCGCTTTTCAAAAATCATAGGCGCTTCGGTCACTTCCGTAAGTATGCCTTCCATAAGTCCTGTTTCATTTTCTTTATTGACAGATAAATATACTTCTATCTTTCCCCGGCCGCTTTCTACCACGCTCACCTCAAAAGCGGTAATTCCGGACTTGTCCATCTCACCGACAATTTTTTCCTCCATATCCTCACGAAAAGAAAAACCCACGGTAATCTCCTCTGACATTCCATCCATAAGATGAGCTATCTCCCGATACTGCCTTGCCACAAGATCACGGCTTGTTACAGCCTCTCCCATACGCACAAGATTTTTCTTATACAACTCATACACATGGTTAAATTCCACTACAAAAAGCTCGCACCTAAGACATTTTTCCCTAAAACTCAAAGGCACTGAATCCATTGCGAGTATCCCTTTTGTCTCTATCGTGTCAAGCAGAAGCATAATACTTCTGTAGGTGCGCGTGAAGTCACTCTGCCAGCATTTCGGAGCATTTGGACAACCTTCACACACTCTGTCCGCCACCTCGTCAAACAATGACGCTACATCCTTATTATAAGCTTTAAGCCGCTTTTCCGACGCGTTTTCAAAACATTCTTCAAGACTTCTGAATGCGCGGGCGGTTTTTTCAAGCTTCATGGATAAATATTCCCTTATCCGTATATCCGTGCTCAAATTTTCTATAACGAGAGAACGGGAGAAAAAGCCGTTTATTATATTATGTACCTTCTTTGGAGTAGCTATAAACATTATTGCGCCCACAGCCGCCTCCGCTACCGTTATGGGCAGAGAAAATGTGTTGCCCGCATAAAGCAAGGCAACGGCGCTTCCTCCGAGAAATCCTATTGCTACTCCGAATTTGCCGAAGGCCTTCAGCAGATTTCCAAACAAAGCGCTTATTCCGAATATACCCATCATAACCACCGCTGACGGTGAGGACATTGACGACATAAAACCTATGCAAAGACCTCCGCTTCCCGCTGCGGCGAGTCCGCCGTGAAGCGCAATACACATTACCGCATATACTGACACAATATTGGCAAGACTTATATTATACGGAAACGCTATACCCGAAAGTCCCGTTATCATAACACCGATACTCACGGCAATACTTATAAGCTCGTCCTGCGCTGTCTGAGAACGCTTACGCCTGTTTTCCACAAGAGCATAGGCTTTCTGAAATATTATATACATAACCGAAGTCACAATGGCTTCCACAAGCAGAATGAGAAGATCATAAACACCCGCAAAGTTATATATAAGAAAAGCGAGTCCCCCTATAAACATTGCGCCGCCGCAGCACACAGCGTCTATAACGGTATTTTTCCCGGAACGAAACCTTGTATATATCCAGAATATAAGCGCGGCAAGTATATATTTTACCAAAGCTGCCTTACCCACTGTCGTCATTAACGCGGCTGCAATTACAGTAACTCCTACGTACGCGATACTTTTGTCAAAACACGCCGCAAAAAACGCCGCTCCAAACGGGAACATTCCAAGCAGCGACGCGCGTGAAGCAAGCAGCAAAAACAAACTTATACCAATATCTTTTATAACAGGCGCGCGAAGCGTCTCAATGTTTCTTTGTTCCTTTATCCCCGGTTGACTCATATCCTTATCCTCCTCTATAGCAGGGACAGTCTGCCATAATAGGAATATTATACCACTCAAAAACTGATAAAACTGTCATTTTCTGTTGTCGATTTACAAAAATATTTCGACAGTATATTTTGACAAAATATGCGGCGTATGTTATACTTCTAAATAAAGGAGGAAGCTTATAATGAAAAAAATTCTGATTTTTTCCGATTCTCACGGCGACATAAACAATTGTCTCGACATCATCAACTCCTGCGATAATTTACACGCTGTCATCCATGCCGGTGACTATGCCGGAGACGCGGAGGATCTACAGTCAATATATCCTAATTTGCCGGTTCACTACGTCAAAGGCAACAATGACTTTTTTTCCCGCGCGCCGTCTTATATAACAGTAATCATTGACGGTGTGCGTATATATGTCACTCACGGCCACGAACAGCGTGTCAAATACGAGTACGATTACCGCACGCTGCGCAATGTCGCATTAAAAGAAAATGCCTCTCTTGCCGTATTCGGTCATACGCATATTCCGTTTACCTCCTATGACGGAGGCTGTATTCTGCTTAATCCCGGCAGTATACGATTTTCCGCGACCTACGCCATAGCGGAAATCGAAAACGGAACAGTCACAACAAGCATAATGGAAATTTAAAAAAATATATTTACTCAAATTTGTAGTTAATATATACAAAATGTCACATGCTGTATTCATTCATTTACTTCTGTGACATTTTTTCTTTTGTACTGACCTATTATATTATTCCGCCTGACACGTTTTGACAAATTTTTACACGCGCCGCCGAAATCTTCTTTATAAGCTTGATTTAATTGAAATTTACGTTATAATAATTATGTTCTCAATAATTTTTATGGCAAAGGCGGCACCGCTTATATCATGAGCATGCCGCCTTCGTTTTTTATATAGTATTTACAATACTTTTGATATAGTCGGAAAATTCATCTTTCAAATCAGGTCTTGCAAGGGCAAAATCAACTGTTGCCTGTAAAAAACCCTGCTTGCTCCCTATATCATATCTCTTTCCCTCAAAGTTATACGCGTACATCTTTTCCTTCTGCGCAAGCATCACAAGCGCGTCGGTAAGCTGTATTTCGCCTCCGGCACCCTTCGGTGTTTTTTCAAGACAATTGAAAATCGCCGGTGTAATAACATAACGTCCAAGAACTGCAATATCAGACGGCGCATCCTCTCTCTTTGGTTTTTCCACCATACCTCTAAGCTCATACAAGCGTCCGTCAACTTTTTCACAATCGACTATTCCGTACTTTGAAACATGCTCCATCCCTACCTTCTGTACTCCGAGCACTGTCGTGCCGCAGTTATCATACTGCTCCATAAGCTGACCTATACACGGCTTATCCGAAACAACAACATCATCTCCGAGCATTACCGCAAACGGCTCGTTACCGATAAAGCTCTTTGCGTATAAAACTGCGTGTCCCAATCCTTTTTGTTCCTGCTGACGTATAAAATGCACATTAATCTTATCAGAAACTCCTCTGGCAGCCGCAAGCATCTCTTCTTTGCCGTCATGCTCAAGAACACTCTCAAGCTCAAACGCCTTGTCAAAATGATTTACAAGAGCGTCCTTACCGCGCGAGGTAATTATCAGCAAATCTTCTATACCCGCTGCGACTGCCTCTTCCACTATATACTGAATAGTCGGCTTATCGATAATCGGAAGCATCTCTTTAGGCACCGCTTTTGTCGCAGGCAGAAATCTCGTCCCAAATCCCGCGGCAGGTATTACCGCTTTACGTATCTTCATTAACTTTACTCCTTTCAGATGAAAAATTATTCTATTACTATTGTCATTATACATCAAAACTGTTATAATAACAATACCAATAATAAAATTATGCAAGGAGATTTTTTTGATGTTTATAAAAGATATATTTTCACAAAAGAAGCCTGTTTTGTCCTTTGAAGTATTTCCGCCAAAGCAGGACTCCGGTCTTGAAGCGGTTCTTACAGCCGTAGATAAAATGTCTGTTCTGCCTATTGATTATATGAGCGTTACATACGGAGCGGGAGGAAGCAATTCTAAAAATACGGCACAGGTGGCTTCTCACATGAAAAACAAGCTTTCAATACCGTCCCTTGCTCACCTTACATGTGTGGCAAACACCAAACAAACAATATGTGAAAGACTTACCGAATATAAAAATCTCGGCATTGAAAACATTCTTGCTCTGCGCGGCGACAAGCCCGGGAATTACAGCGGTGAACTTTTTCCCGGCTACAGATACGCAAACGAACTTGTGTCAGCTATCAAAGATTTTGGAGGCTTCTGTATAGGCGGAGCGTGCTATCCTGAACGTCACCCCGATTCGGCTACGCAGGAAGAAGATATAAATAACCTGAAAAGAAAAATTGACGCAGGTGTTGACTTTCTTGTTACTCAAATGTTTTTTGATAATGAGGAATTTTATAAATTCCGTGACAAATGTATCCAAAAAGGTATAAGCGTACCGATAAACGCCGGTATTATGCCCCTTACAAACGCGGGGCAAATCCAACGTATGGCGGTGCTTTCGGGGGGGGCGTCCATGCCCGCAAAATTTATGCGCATGTTCGCTAAATATCAGGATAATCCCGAAGCGCTTAAGCAGGCGGGCATCGCTTACGCCGTGGACCAAATAACCGATCTGCTTTCCAACGATACCGACGGAGTTCATCTCTATACAATGAACAAGCCGGAAACGGCTGAAAAAATAGTTACAGCGGTAAACTATCTGTTTTAACAAAGGGTATAAAGTTTGTAAAAAGCGTCTTTTAAAATACGGATATTTCATCCATGATTTGAAAAATCTTGGAAAACCAAATTTATACAATAACAAAAATGACACGTGTATAATTGCAATAATAAATTCATATAACTTTATC
>CAJTPP010000054.1:0-9437 GCA_910578235.1 uncultured Clostridia bacterium
CCCTTTCCCGTTATTCCATATTATCAATCATATTGATCATATTAGCGCACTGCGAACGTATTCGCAGCTTATACTGCTCTATCTCATTTTGCAAAGCAAGCATCTGATTGTGACGCTTTGTATGCTCCTCGTCAATATGACGCGCAAGATACGACGCGTCCAGCTTCGCCTTGCTTATTATCGCGTTTGCCTCAGTCTCCGCATTGCGCTTCGCGTCAGCCGCCGCCTGCTGAGCCATATCTATCGACTTCTGCATTGTGCTCTCCATCTGCTTATATCTGTCAACCGTCTCGGTCAGAAGTCCTATCTTATTCTTTAGCGTCTGATTTTCCTTAAACAAAAGCTCGTAATCCTGTATAACCACATCAAGAAAATCATCCACCTCGTCACAGCTGTAGCCTTTTAATTTCTTTTCAAACTCTTTGTTCTGAATATCAATCGGTCTTAGCAAATTGTTCCCCTCCTAAACAAATTTCGACACCGTTATATGCAGTCTGCCCTTTCTGGTATTATTACCCATGCTGTCTAAAATAAAACGCCCGTGATTTCTTACCGATATAAGATCCCCTTCGTTTATCTGACGCGAACGGTCGGTCATCTCCCTGTGATTTACCTTGACACTGCCGGCGTCAATAAGTTTTTCCGACGCGCTGCGCGATATATTCAGCGCAGCGGCAATTACCGCGTCCAGACGCAATGACGCGCACACGCATGTTTTCTCCGCCGTCTTCGGCAGCGGAGGAGTAAATCCTCTCGTGTCAACCATATACCCTTTTACGCCAATATTAGCTATCTTAGTAACATTACACGCCGCGTAATCGGCAATATCACTCATAATAAAAACATATGCGCCGTTTTCGTCAATAAGTATATCTCCCGTTTTATTTCTGTCAATACCGAGAGACATAATTGTTCCGAGATAATCACGGTGCGTGAGAGATCTGAATTTAGGAACGTCAAACCTCAGCGCCGCCAGCGGAAATTCAGTCTCATCTGCCTCCTGCCACTGAGGAAACACCCCAAACATTTTTCTTTCCGCCCCGTCATAACCTCCGAAAATCATAGTATTATAACCATATGGAATAATAGCCTTATCCTCGATAAGCGCTAACTCACCGCCGTCAAGAAACGACGAAAATTTTGCCTCGCAATGCTTGTCGCACATCATAAACAAATCATTGATCCTTGCGATAAGCAGTCTGCCGTCCGTATTGTTCATAATCACTCCGTACACAAAAGGGTGGTAAATTATTTACCACCCGCGATGTTAAATTATACATTCCAGTCAAATGTATTTCTCGTATGTTCTTTCAGATTATCGCCCGTAATATCAATATGTCTCGGAGCGGCAACAAATATCCCGCCCGAAACACGCCGCACATTTCCGCTTACGCCGTACGCCGCGCCGGAAACAAAATCAACAACGCGTCTCGCGTCTGTTGTGTCAAGATTTCCGACATCAAAAATTACAAGTCTGCCGCCCTTAATTTCATCCGCTATTCCCGTGGACTCATCAAACTGAGACGGCTTCATAATTCTTATCCTCGATGATGTGCCCGGATTTATCGGAACAACCTTTGATGAATTCCTTCTTGAAAATGCCGAGCCTGATCTTGACGACGGAGCTTCTTCAATTTCATCCTCCTCATCATAATACTCATCATCATAGTAATCGTCACCGGTATCAATGCCTATGAAGTTTTTCACTGAATCAATAAAACTCATATTTCTGTTCCCTTTCTTGTTATTTTTGAGAATAGTTTCTTTCGCCAAAAATGGCACTGCCGACACGGACTATATTGGCTCCGCACTCAATCGCAGTTTCATAATCCCCGCTCATACCCATAGACAGGTACTCCATATTAACATTATCGTATGTTTTTTGCTTTATGTCAATAAAAAGTTGTCGTATGTTATCAAAATGTAATATATTTGTAACAGAATTGTCAGTTTTTGGTGCGATAGTCATAAGTCCTTTTACTTTTACATGCTCCAGCTTTTCGGCATGCAAAAGCAATGCTTCAACCTCGCCCCGGCTCACTCCCGACTTTGTTTCCTCGCCGGAAATATTCACCTGTATAAGAATATCCATACCAATACCGCGCTTACCCGCCTGACGCTCAATTTCGTCCATAAGCTTTATTGAATCTACCGAATGTATCATACACACCTTGTCTATAACATATTTTACCTTATTTGTCTGCAAATGGCCTATAAGATGCCATTTGACAGGAAGCACATGCTCAAACTTATCACGCACCTCCTGCGGCTTGTTCTCACCGATATCTGTAACGCCGAGTCGTATCACCTCGTTCATCATCTCCGGTGAATGCGTCTTTGTCACTGCAACAAGCGTAATATCTCCGCGGTTTCTGCCGCTTTTCTGCGCGGCCGCGCTTATCCTTTTTTCCACTTCCTCAAGATTTTCCTTTATACTCATACAAACACACTACCTTTCGCCGACTACTATTCTGTCCATATGCGACAGCTTATTTTCCGCGTCCTCCGCCGTCTCTATAATAGCATATTCACCATCCGCGTCCGTGAACAGTATTTCGCAGTAACAATCATATTCCCTGTTGCTGTTTATACCGATTACCTTCTGCTTACCGTCGGGATCGGTGCGTATAGCATGCGTAGGAACCTTATAGCCGTCATAGCTGTCAAAGATAAGATCAACATCCACAAAACGGTATGAAAGCGCACTTTCAAGATACTGCGGACACTTCACCGTAACAACAACCCTGCCGCCGTTTTCTCCGCTCACTGCGTATATCGAGCCTTTAACAACCGCGTCCGCCATATTATTAAAACGCAGTTTCACACTGTCACCAACCTCATGCCTTTTCATTATATCAGACGGTATACTCATCATTACATACCACACATGATTATTTACGATTTTGAAAGCCGCCTCTCCTGCTTCAACCCGCGTGCCTATTTTCTTGATCTGAGGCGACTGCGACAGAGACTCAAAATAAGCAATATCATAGCCGTCTATAGCGTCGGGCGCAAGCAGCGTCTCATACCCGTCCACATACTTTGTAAACACACCCGCAATCTGGGCGGTAATATCCTCATTCGCCACTCCCACAGTGTTTAAAATATCCTTTTTCTGATTTTCAAACTCCGCCAGCGAGTCGCCAGCGGCAAGCTCATGATTTTCTCTCAGACTGTTTATATCATTTTTATACTGCGTTATAGAAATAATATCATTTTCGGCCGCCGCCTCGATAATACTGTTTTCACGCCTGTAAATATTATTTTCAATAGTAGTCTCGTCCATAGACTCCACGGAATAATCGTCTGTTTCTGCCGCGGATTTTTTTATCTTGTTGTCAACAACGGCAAGCTCCTTTATGCTGTCCTCCGCGACATCGCCGTAAAACAACAGACCGATACGGCTGTCCTTGGCTACGCGGTCTCCCTCGGAAACAGAATGATAAACCGTTCCCGAGCTTCTTGAATACATCACCCATTCATCACGAATAATAAATCCGTTTGTGTTAATGGCGTCCTCCTGTGTTATATATTGAAGCCGCTGAGTATTTAAAGGCGTAAGAGCGTAGTTTACTCCGTACCCTATCATTGCCGCAACGGCAATCCCCAGCACAATGGCAAAGAATTTCTTCATCTGCTATTTTCCCCTTAATTCTCAAAAATATATCATCAATATACATTATATAATTTTTTTTGCACAAATACAATACTCAATCTCATTTTTCTCCTTTAAAATACATTATAGCGGAAGCAGCCTCATAATTTTTTCCAAGCGCGGACAGCTTTCCGAGCAAAAAATCACTCTTTCCGCTTTCAAGCGCTTTCACAAGCCACACCGTTAATATATTATCGTCAACACCCCGTATTTTTTCAAAAACACCCTCGTCTGTTATGTTATCAGACTTATCCGCGCACGCGTAATAAGCCGACAGCGTTTCCCGCACCAATTCCTTAAACGTATATATTCTCAAAGCGTCAACATCAAACACCGCGGCTGCCCTTTCAAGCGCGGCAATAAGCTCTGCACTGTAAGTCAGGCGCGACTTCTGATAATCCGATATATAATATATATCCCCTCCGAGCCGACCAAAGGTTTTCATACAATCCAGATAACCCTCGGCAATACTTTTTATTATACCGTCATTATCAAAATCCATAATACCTGTCTGCGGGCTTTTACATTCTATATTGATTATATTTCTTCCCGCCGTGTTGAAACTTCTGTACACTCCTATTCCCTTTACATCGACAGTTATTATATTTCTTATCCCCTTGTCCAGCAGCATATTTACAGGCATATTGTTTGAAACTCCGCCGTCCAGCAGTTTGTCCTGCTCTATCTCTCTCGGCTTAAAACCGGGCATGCACGCGCTCGCCATTATATACTCCACAACTTTTCCCTTTGGAATATCCGCCTTGAATTTATATATACCGCCGCGGCTTTTTATTGAATAAGCCGCCACGCCGAAATCAATCGGTGAAAGCATAATCTTACTTTCGCTGATTATGGAATTAAGCAGCTTTTCAAGCGGCGACATGTCCAGACCGTCGTTTTTGCGTATTTCAAGTATCAGCTGAGCGATATTTCCTATATGAAAAAGATTATCTTTGTTATTTATTTTTTCAGGAATGGACACAATGTCTCCCATTGCAACCTCTTTCCACAGCTTTTCCGCCTTATTTACATCTCCCTGCACAAAAAGAGCGCCGTTTACCGCGCCGATTGACGCACCCGCGACAGAGCATATATTTTCTTTAAAGCTTTCCATACGCCCACCTGATATGCGCCTCTTACTCCTCCGCCTGCAAGAACAAGACCGTATTTCATTTTCTTTTCTCCTTTTTATCTTTATTATAACATAAATTTCATATTAAAAATCATTTAGAAATTTATGTTGCAATATACGCTTCCAAAATCCTGCGCCCGCGGGCGCATTAGAATGCTGCGTATATTATAACATAATATTACTCAAAAACAACACATTAAATACAAAATAGCATTATTAATGATTATACTGATAAAACAGCATTAAAATAACGTATCGTTCTATAATCGATACGTCATTTTATGCGCTGTGTTCTGTTACAGACAAAGATTTACTGTCCGGGTATTTCACTGCGGCGGCTTTAACAGTAAATATGTTTTTATCAATTTTCTGAATATCATTAAAAATTCAGTTATTGTTAAGACATTCACTTATAAGGCGCATACACGCTTTAAAACCGTTTTTAAAATCTCTCTCGTTAGATGCGTCTAAAGCTCGGTTAAACATAATTTCCATTTCCTCGCCTTTTTCTTTGTTTTCGGCGGCGGCGGGAACTAAAAATTTTTTTTTGAACTCATATTCCTCAGCCGTAAGATTATCGCGTATATCGTCCATACGCCGTGACGAATAGTCGATATATATTGAATCCAGAAAGCTATAGCTCATGAATAAAACCTCCCTTGCATAAAATATTTTCTGCATTAAAAAATGCGTGGTATAAATCTACACCACGCATAAAAACGCAGCTTAGATTTAAATGTTACCACACATTTTTGATTTGAAGCTGAAATGTCTCAAGTAAAAGTATTTCGCTCAATTCCAAGCCCGCGTTTTTAACATACGCAAACTTTTACTTGAAAATACAAAAACCAGAATATTCAGCAGTAATATTCTTAAAATATGTTATTTAATTCTTCAAATCAAAAAATGTGGTATACTTATTATACCACAGCGAAAAAATTTTGTAAAGTGAAAAATAAGCGTTCAGGACAATTTTTATCCCAAACGCTTATTTACCGTCTTATGGGTGTTCCGCATAAGAGCTTTTGTTTTGACTGTTATTAATCGCAGCAGCAGTCATTACGCTTGCAAGGATCACAGCAAGGATCGCAGCAAGGATCACAGCAGCAGTTATTATTGCCGCCGCCCAGAATATTGCCGTCACAGCACACAAGCACCAGCACAACAATAATTATAATCCAGATCCATGAATCTGAGCCGCCGTTATTACAGCCTCCTCCAAATAGTCCCATAACTAAAACCTCCTTTTAGCATATACTATGCCAAAAGGAGCATAAAGGTTACGACTCAGATACCTCTGACTCGGTAAAAATATAATTTCCGTCATTATCACAAGTTACATACAAAATAATCTTAGGCATACCAAAGCGTCTGATCACCGTTACCCAACCGTTGGCTGTGGCTTCGACAGTTGAATAGCGCGCTGACGGATAATGCGTTTCGACATAACGCGATATTCTTTTATGCTGATCTTTAAAACGCCATTTGTTAAACGGTCCTTTACCAACGGCGGCGCTGTACACTCCGGCAGCCGCTGCCGCACCTATAAAAAACAATGTTTTCCTTTTCATAGCCTTTTACTCCTTATGATATTCGTTATATATCTCACGCTTCGGCGCGCCTCTATCCAGAGCCGCTTTTTTAACAGCCTCCTTTGAGGTCATTCCCTCCGCAATATATTTATCCACATGCTCTCTTACGGAAACATTCTCCCATACGTTTTCTTCCGAGTGTTCCGTATCCGCGGCGCCTTCAATAACAATGACGTATTCACCCCGGGGATTATTTTCCTCGTAGAACCTCACCGCCTCGTCAATCGTGCAGCGCATAACTTCCTCATGTATTTTTGTAAGCTCGCGCGCGAGGGCGATTTTTCTGTCGCCGCCAAATGTATTTTTCATATCGCCAAGAGTATTTTTAAGCTTATGCGGCGCTTCATAAAAAATAAGTGTATGCTTATCGTCTTTGACACTCTCAAGATGCTCTTTTCTGTGACGCTTATTCACCGAAAGAAAGCCTTCAAACGCAAAACGCCTTGTGGACAGTCCAGACAGAATAAGTGCGTTCACTCCGGCCACAGGCCCGGGCACCGAGGTTACCTCAACTTCATTCTCCGCGCAAAGCCTTACCAGATCCTCACCCGGATCAGATATTGCGGGGGTTCCCGCGTCTGATACAAGAGCGACATTCTTTCCGCTTTTCAAAAGCGATATTATATAAGCGCCCTTTTCATGCTTGTTATGCTCATGGTAGCTTGTCAAAGGCCTCGATATTTCAAAATGGTTCAAAAGCTGAATTGTTCTTCTTGTATCCTCTGCGGCTATCAGATCCGCGCCGCTAAGTACCTCCAGACACCGGGCTGACACATCGCCCAGATTTCCTATAGGAGTAGCGCATAAGTATAATTTTCCGTTCATATACCATCCTCACTTAATCTACCGTAAATCTTATCTATTTCCTCAGAATATGTACCGTCACCGTTATACACATACAGCGGCGGCATTAGTTTCAGTTCCTCACCGCCGTCCCGCATTCCCTCGACAAGCACAAGATTTGGCGCCTTATCATAATAAGAATGTACAAAACGGAGACGCTTCGGTTCCAGTCTGTACTTTCGCATGCCACAGATAATATCCGCCAGTCTCGACGGACGGTGTATCATAAAAAATCTGCCCTTAGACTCCAGAAGACTTGCGCTTACTCTCAGAACATCATCAAGAGAGCATAAAACCTCATGACGTGAAACTGATTTTGTGTCCGTATCATTTTTCATCCCCGTTCCGCATTTCATATACGGCGGATTACAGGTTATTCTGTCAAAACGGGCTTTCCCATATATATCAGACGCATTTTTTAAATCTCCCTGTATTATATGCACACGGCTTTCCAGCTTATTATATTCCACGCTGCGCCGCGCCATTTCGGCAATATCCTCCTGAATTTCAATCCCGCAGATATTCCCTGTATCAGTTTTCGCCGCAAGCAGCAGCGGGACAATTCCCGTGCCTGAACATAAATCAAGCGTATTCCTGCTTCGCGCATCTTTCGCAAAATCAGATAATAAAACGGCGTCAATACCAAACTTGAAGCCGTTTTGTTTCTGAATGATGAAAAGACCGTTCTGCAAATCGTCTAAACATTCACCGTTTCTTATCATTATTCTTCATTCGCCACATTATCCACAACCGCAAAGCTGATTTCACCGGAAGCGGCTGTCTGTCCGTTTACTGTCGCCTTTACATTCGCCTTGCCCATTCCGTGACGGTATGTAAGCAGATCGGCATGAAGCTCCAAGGTGTCTCCGGGAATAACCTGACGGCGGAACTTAAAGTTATTTATTCCCGTAAACACACCGAGCTTACCTTTATTCTCAGGCATGGAAAGCAGCATCACCGCCCCCACCTGAGCAAGAGCTTCCGTAATCAGCACGCCGGGCATTATGGGATTACCCGGAAAATGCCCCGTAAACTGCGGCTCATTAGCCGTGACATTTTTTATACCAGTTATACTCTTGCCTTCTTCAAACTCAACAATTTTGTCTATCAGCAGAAACGGATAACGGTGCGGAAGGATTTTCTGGATTTCCACATTTGTCAAAGTAATTGTTTCTTTTTTCATAGTTATATGTCCTTTCTTTATTTATATCTAATCTGCAAAATATTTATATGCTGAAAACATCAGAACGCTTTACATGCGGCGTACCTGATGTTTGAATTACACAAACGGTTTTAATAAACCGTCAGTCCCTGATATACGCCTTCTTATGAAATACATGCGTGGGATCCGTAACAGTATCTATATTGTCAAGAGCCACCCCCGCGCCGAGAGCGACACAATCGACTATATCGCCCGCAAGCACAACCTTTACTCCCGTAACGTCAGAAATACGTCTGTCCAGTCCGTATATAAGAGAACCTCCGCCGGTCATTATAATACCATCCTGAATAATATCTCCGTGAAGCTCTGGCGGCGTTTCCTCAAGTACCTCTCTGACTCTTTCGGTTATATTATACACAAAATCATCAAAGGCCGGATAAAGGTCATTGGAGGACACAATAGCTGATTTCGGCAGTCCAGACAATACGCTTATCCCCTTCGCCTCGCATAAAAGCTCTTTTGACCGCGGAATAACTCCTCCCACTTCCAGCTTTATGCGCTCGGCGGTGCGAGGTCCTATCACCATACCCATTTCCTTGCGCATATACCGTATAATCGCCTCGTTAAATTCATCACCCGCGATCTTCAGTGACCGGCTTACAACAACTCCGCCCAGCGACATTACAGCTATGTCTGTCGTGCCGCCGCCGATATCCACAACCATTGTCCCGCGCGGACGAGAAATATCATAACCCGCCCCAAGCGCCGCCGCGAAAGGTTCCTCAATTATATATATATCCCTTGCTCCGACCTCGCGCGCCGCTTCTATAACCGCTCTTTGCTCAACATCTGTCACTCCGCTCGGAACACACATCATAATCCGCGGATGTCCTATTGTTCTTGAAAAAATTTTACGGAAGAAATGCCTTATCATTTCCTGCGTCAATGTCAGATTTGAAATTACTCCGTCAATCAGCGGACGAACCGCCCGGATATGCGGCGGTGTTCTGCCGAGCATTGCAAGCGCGTCATTACCCACAGCGCAAACCTCGT
>CAJTPP010000054.1:9447-10579 GCA_910578235.1 uncultured Clostridia bacterium
ATTTACCGCAATCACCGTCGGCTCGCGCAGTACAATTCCCTTATTCTTTATATAAACAAGCATCGTGGCGGTGCCGAGATCAATACTTATATCATTATTGAACATACCTCTGCTCCTAAGTCATAATAAATTCCAATACAATAAATGCGTTTATTTAAAATCCTGACGTATTTTAAACATTTATTACATTTATTATAACTTATTCTTATAATTAACTCAATATATTTTTAAAAGTTTTTTCGCATTTCTGTAAAAAATATCATCTTTTTCATCTTTTGTAAGCGGCATAGATCCGATAACCTCCGCCGCGTGTCCCTGACTTTCCCACGGCGAGTCGGACGCGTATACGATTTTTTTGCTGCCGTGTGTTTTTATTATCCTCAAAAACTGCTCACGGTCTATATGATCCACCGTGTAAGCGGTGTCAAAATATACCGGAGTGCCTACAAGACAGCTTTCAACCTCGTCCCACGCTCTCCAGCCGCCGAAATGACCCGCAATTATTTTATCGCCTTTTACATATTCAAGCGCATTTTTCAGTCTTTTTGGCATGCAATGAACAGGAGGATCCGTGCCAACGTCATTCCCCGCGTGAAGCACCGTAATAAGATCAAGCTCCTCACATTTTTGCAATATGCGAATTGATTCGGGGCTGTCTATATAAAACTGCTGATATTCCGGATGGAGCTTTATCCCGCGCAGTCCTTTTTCCTTTATATCATACAAAACACTCTCCCAGTCCTCCTGCATAGGATGCAGAGAACCAAAAGAAAATACGCCCCGCGTATTGTTTACCGTCTGAGCGAAGGCGTTAATTGTCGTTGACTGACGAGTATTCGTGGCTATCGGAAGCACTACAGAACAGTCGATACCGTTTTTTTCCATAGAAGCAAGCAAAGCGTCCAGAGTGGCGGGTATCGCCGCTCTGAAATTACCTCGTTTTGACGCGTTTTCTTCAAGAACAGCTATCGTCCGTTCCGCCATCTTATCAGGAAATATATGTGTGTGAAAATCTATTATCATATAACATTCAATCCTTAAAAATCTTCCGCGAAATAAATCGGAGTTTTACGGTTATTTTTCCAGCTCGTCCAAAAACAACAGCTCCTGTGCGTACGGCAGCTTTCTCGCC
>CAJTPP010000054.1:10599-17574 GCA_910578235.1 uncultured Clostridia bacterium
CCGTCAGCTTGTGAAAACGCCTCTGTCCCTTACCGCACATTGCAAGGAGATTTTCATATGTCATAGTAACAGTACGAGTCTGCTGCCACGCGTTCGGCAGCCAGCGGATAAGCTCTTTCCAATAGGCCTTATCTTTTGTTTCAAGATATTTTTTTCTCATATGTTCCAAGAACTCTATATGACTGTCTATTATATCACCCAGTTTTTTTCCGTCATAATCAAGCTCAGCGTTATAATCATCGGTTTCAAAGCATTCGCGTGTTATCGGCGTGGATGACAGCTTATGCATCGTTGACGTGCTGTTGGCGACAGTGCCGACCTTATACGTGTCAAATTCCTTCCACCAGTACAGCGGCGCGGTAATATCAACAGACACCATGATCTGACGCATAAACTTTCTGTGCTCGCTGCCGGATCTTATAAGTCTCTGAGCGAGAGATAAATCATTTTCACCTATAACAACCTTACCGTTTTCCTCAGCAGTATCGCTTCTTTTCCACGACTCCAAAGGATTTCTCATTCCGTGCAGCGCTCTTTTAAAACCGTACACCTCTGTATTTTCAAAGTTCATTATACTTTTCCTTCCTTTTTCATCTCCAGATATTCATCAAACGTGCACATTCTGTCCACGATTGAGCCGTCCGCGCGTATATCTATGATCCTGTTCGCGATAGTATTAACAAACTCATGGTCGTGCGAAGCGAAAATAATATTACCCTTAAACGCTTTGAGACCGTTATTTACAGCGGTTATAGACTCAAGATCGAGATGGTTTGTCGGCTGATCCAGTATCAGCACATTTGATCCGTACAGCATCATGCGCGACAGCATACATCTGACCTTTTCCCCGCCCGACAAAACACTTACCTGCTTAAACACATCCTCGCCCGAGAACAACATTCTGCCGAGGAAACCGCGTATATACGACTCGTTCTGCGTCTCAAATCCCTCTGCGCTGTATTGTCTGAGCCAGTCTACGAGATTAAGCTCACAACCGTCAAAATACTTTGAATTATCCTTCGGGAAATAGCTCTGCGACGTGCTCACCCCCCATTTGACAGTGCCTTCGTCGCTCTCGCTTTCACCCGCCAGAATTTGCATAAGCGCTGTGATAGCAATTTCATTTTCACCTATGACGGCTATTTTATCATCATGGTTCATAGTAAATGATACATTATCAAGCAGCTTTTCACCGTTTATTGTCTTTGAAATGCTGTCTACAGTCAAAAGATCGCGTCCGGCCTCTCTGTCCATCTCAAATCCGACAAACGGATAACGTCTTGACGATGCCGGAAGTTCCTCAACCGTCAGCTTATCAAGCATTTTCTTTCTGCTTGTAGCTTGCTTTGACTTCGATTTGTTAGCTGAAAAACGCTGAATAAAAGTTTGCAGCTCCTTGATTTTTTCCTCAGCCTTTTTGTTCTGCTGCTTGATAAGACGCTCCATCATCTGGCTCGACTCATACCAGAACTCATAGTTTCCGACATACATTTTCACCTTTGAATAGTCGATATCAACAATATGCGTACATACAACATTAAGGAAATATCTGTCGTGAGACACCACAATAACCGTGCCCTCATAATCAAGCAGAAAATCCTCAAGCCATTCTATCGCCTGCAAATCCAAATGATTGGTAGGCTCGTCCAGAAGAATTATATCAGGATCACCAAACAAAGCCTGCGCAAGAAGTATCTTTACCTTTTCATTTCCGCCCAAATCAGCCATGTTTGAATACAAAAGATCTTCCTCAAGACCAAGCCCCTGCAAAAGTTTTGACGCGTTTGATTCCGCCTCCCAGCCGTCCATCTCGGCAAACTCCGCCTCAAGATCAGCGGCGCGAAGTCCGTCCTCGTCGGAAAAATCCTCTTTCGCGTACAGCGCGTCCTTTTCTTTCATTATGTCATATAACTTTTTGTTGCCCATAATAATCGTGTCCAGCACACTGTATTCATCATAGGCAAAATGATCCTGTTTTAAAACTGACATACGGCAGTTAGGATCAATAGCCACCTCACCTGTTGTCGAGTCAAGCTCGCCTGACAGAATTTTCAGAAATGTTGACTTTCCGGCGCCGTTCGCGCCGATAACACCATAGCAATTGCCCGGCGTAAATTTAAGATTGACATCCGAAAACAAATTTTGTCCGCTGAAATTCAGACTTACATTGGTTACTGTTATCATTTATTTTCTCCCATAATGTTTTTTATTGGTTTTATTGGTTTTATTACTAAATTATACTATATCATCAGCGCAATTGCAAGACAAATTATTAACGCAATTCATAACAAAGCTGTTCTTTGCCTAAACGCTGTCACCGCCTTTATGCATATTCTTAAACTCATCGGGCGTCATACCCACATATCTTACGAACGCGCGGTAAAAAGTGGAATAATCCGCGAACCCGCACCTCGCAAAAACGCTTGTAGCCTTGTGTCCCTCCATAATCAGATTTTTTGCGGCTGTTACGCGGCGCATATTAAGATACGCCTTAATGGTCATGCCTGTTTTCTCTTTAAACAGACGGCTGGCGTACGAATGGGACATAAACATAGCGTCCGCAACAGATGCCGCTGTTATGTCCTCGGAGTAATGCCGGTCTATATAATTACAGATTGAGTTTGTTTTGGCGTCTGTCAGCACACTTTTGTATTCAGGCGCGTCGCTTACCCATATATGATTTAGCTTTAAGATTATCTGCACAGTGCATAGCAGAACCATTAAATCAGTTTCAGGCACAACGTCCTCGCAGTATTTTTCTATTTCTCCGAAAATTTTATCTATATTGTATTTTTTTACCTTATCTGCGGGAATTAAGTTTAGCTCTCCCGCCGCGCGGGAATTGAGAATTTCTTCCGCTTCGGGAAATCTTGAAAGAAATCCGGGATAAATATGCAGGAATTCCCTTTTGTATTCGCATTCCTTAGGGAAACTAAACGAGTGAAATTCCTCAGGCTTTGTTATAATTAAATCCCCCTCGGAAAGACTGTATTCCTTTCCCTCGACAGCATACAGAAGCCCGCCGGAAACAATATGCAGCAACTCATGACACTTGTGCAGATGCGAGTTGAAATTATATCCCTTTGACGTATTGAAGCTATACATGTACCCGTCTGTATCATTGTTTATAACATGATTTCCGTGCCGTATTATTTTCTTTTCCATAATAATCTCTCCGCTCAACCTCTTATTTCAGGTTTTATCTCCATGCAGTAATTCTAACATATGAGGTCAAAAAATGCAAACAAAACCTTATAGCTTTCATAACATAAAATAATGGAAATACAATTTAAACTGACCGGATAAGGTATTGACATCTGACGCTTTGATATGATATCATCACTTATATAAATTATTGTATACAAATCCGTCATGCCGGCACACTTGGGCGGCGGCGCAATTAATTATGTAAAAAGGAGAAAAAATATGTTAAACATAGGCTGTCACTTATCAGCGTCAAAAGGCTATCTTCATATGGGAAAAGAAGCTACAGATATCGGCGCGAATACATTCGCGTTTTTTACCCGAAATCCGCGCGGGGGAAGCGCCAAAGCTATTGACACGGATGATGTCAAGGCGTTTCTTGAATATGCCAAGGAGCATAGTTTTGCGATGCTTGTGGCGCATGCCCCGTACACGCTTAACGCGTGCTCAAACAAGGAGGAAACACGCGAATTCGCTCTGAACACAATGAAAGACGATCTCGCGCGCATGGAATACACGCCGCATCAATACTATAACTTCCATCCGGGAAGTCATGTGGGGCAAGGCGAGGAAACGGGTATTGAGCTTATTACAAAACAGCTCAACACTGTTTTGACAAAGGACATGACAACAACTGTGCTGCTTGAAACCATGGCGGGAAAAGGCAGTGAAATCGGACGCTCGTTCGAGGAGCTGAAAGCTATTATTGACGGCGTTGAACTTGATGAAAAGCTTGGTGTCTGCCTTGACACCTGCCATGTCTACGACGCGGGCTATGATATTGTGAACGATCTTGACGGGGTGCTTGACGAGTTTGACCGCGTGATCGGTCTTGAACGCTTAAAGGCGATGCACATGAACGACAGTAAAAACCCGTTTGAAAGCCATAAGGACAGGCACGAAAAAATCGGCGAGGGAAGTATCGGTCTTGACACAATGATAAAAATTATAAATCACCCTAAACTTCAGGGACTTCCGATAATACTTGAAACGCCTAACGAGCTTGACGGCTACGCGCACGAAATCGCTGTGCTTCGCAACGCGTATAACGGATAAAAATAAAAACATGCTTCTTTTTATAAACGGAGCATGTTTTCTTTTTTATTGTATTTTTGCGCTGTCAATGCCGCTTTCTTATTTATTATAGTATTAAAAGTTACTGCCGCCAAACTTAAACTTACGAATAAGCTGAGGGTTCCACAGGGCGATAAGTTCTTCCTTGGTCGTTTTGAGGGGCTTCCAAAGAGGGAAAATCAAAATCCGCCTTTGGTTTTTTTGCTTCTTTTTGCCGCAAAAAGAAGCAAAAAAATGTCAAAAAAGACTTGCAAAATTCCTGTTAATATGATAACATGAAAAATGCTAAACCTTTAAATTTTAATAATTCATCAAAAACCAGTGTACGCTATGTTAAAAACGTACGCTAAAATTATTATTGCTGGTTTTTGGGAATAAGAATTTTAAAGGTTTAGCGACTTGAAGCGGCGTTTTTAAGCGCGGCTTCGGCCGCGCTTTTTTAATATGCGGCACAATAACTTTACGCAAAGGAGGTGAAATATTCATGGGTTACAGTTTTCTCGATGCAATATATAACGAATATGCGTCTAATAACATGGACGATATATATGCTCACGCGACAGAATCGGAATTAACATTCAGACATAAATATATAACTCCCCTCATAAAAGAAAATAAAAAGGAAGGCGAGGAAATGGAAGTTTTCTTCAACGCCGCTCTTTCCCAATCAAACGAGGAAGATTTTAAAAATGGTTTTAAGGCTTGCATGCGCCTGATAAACGAATGTCTAAATCCCAGATAAAAAAAGATATTGAGGCTTCGGCTTCAATATCTTTTTTTGCATCAGCTGTTATACAGCCTTGTATAAAACCCGTTCTTTTTAAGCAGTTCATTGTGTGTTCCCTGCTCAACAATGCGTCCCCTGTCCATAACAAGAATTAAATCGGCTTCACGTATCGTTGAAAGACGATGCGCAATAATAAAACTCGTCCGTCCTTCCATCATCTTCAAAAACGCCTTCTGTATTCTTTGCTCTGTCATTGTGTCTACATTCGATGTCGCCTCGTCAAGAATAAGCGCCTCGGGATTGGAAAGCATCGCCCGCGCAATAGTCAATAGCTGCTTCTGACCACCCGAAAGATTTCCGCCGTCTTCCGTTATCATCGTGTCGTAACCGTCAGGCAGACGCTTTATAAAGCCGTGCGCCGACGCGGCCTTCGCCGCCTCGATAACCTCCTCGTCTGTCGCTCCCTCCTTGCCGTAGGCTATATTTTCCTTAACCGTTCCCGTAAACAGCCATGTGTCCTGCAATACCATACCGAAATTCCTGCGCAGACTGTCACGCTGTACCTCGTCTATATTCTGGCCGTCAACAAGTATTTTCCCCTTGTCCACGCCATAAAAGTTCATGAGCAAATTGACAATGGTTGTCTTGCCCGCGCCTGTCGGACCAACAATAGCAACGCGCTGTCCGGGCTTCGCTGTAATATTAAGATCTTTAATAAGCTCTGTTTTTTTGTCATACGAAAAATCAACATTTGAAAATGTAACCTCACCTCCGCCTACTTTTAGCTCGGGAAGATTTTCATCACTTTTCTCCGGCTCAATATCGCCGAGAGCGAATATTCTTGCCGCGGCCGCCTGAGCAGACTGAAGCTGTGTGAGAATACTTGTCATGTCATTAATCGGTCTCGCAAACTGCGTGGCATAAATAAGAAAGCTTGATATAATACCAACGCTCAAATGACCCGCCAGCGCGGCCAGTCCGCCGAGCACGCCGACTGAAATATACGCGAGATTATTTATATAACGGGTTGTCGGATTTACAAGCGACGAATAAAACTGCGCCTTCTGCCCGCAGTCGTACAGACGGCTGTTTATCTCCCCGAACACGCCCGCGCTTCTGTCCTCATAACCGAACGCCTTTACTACCTTTAGATTACCTACTATTTCCGACACATATCCGTTCAGTTCGCCTGTCGTCTGAGCCTGCAAGCGGAACATCTTTCCTGAATTGGTGGCAATCGCCTTTGAAATAAATATACATAATATTGTTATAACTATTACGCAAAGCGTAATTTTCCAGTTGAGCAAAAACATCAGCACGAGCGAGCCTATTACTGTTACCAATCCGGAAAACAACTGTGTTATTCCCTGTAAAAGACCGTCTGACACGGCGTCAATATCATTTGTCAGACGGCTGATTATGTCGCCGTGCGAATGTCCGTCAAAAAATTTCAGCGGCAGACGCGATATATTTTCAAACGCGTCATTACGCATTCTTTCGATAGTGCGGTTTGAAAGCGAGCTTGTAAAAACCGTCATAATCCATGTGAACAGAGCGTTTAGCAGATATACCGCAAACAGTATCAGCGAGAATTTTATCACCATCGGAAAATCCACATCACCCTCGCCGCGTATAAAATCAATCGCGCGTCCCGAAATATACGGTGCGGCAAGCATGAACAGGTTTGCCAGAAGCGCGGCGATTATCAGCAATATCAGATACTTTTTATGCGCGGCAACATACGCATAAAGCTTTGAAAGAGTATTATTTTTCTTCATTATCGTCACCTTCTTCCATCTGTTCCTGCGAATAGCATATCTCCCTGTAAATTTCACAGCTTCTAACCAACTCGGCATGCGTTCCCAGACCTACAATTTCACCGTCGTCCATAACGGCGATCCTGTCCGCATCCTTAACGGAATTAACACGCTGAGACACAATTATAACCGTCTGACTGTCCGTATTATCCT
>CAJTPP010000055.1:0-1207 GCA_910578235.1 uncultured Clostridia bacterium
GCTTTCAGCTATTTCCCGCAGATCGTCAATATTTTTATAAACAATACCAACGCCGTCCGCCGCTTCAATATCACGCGGCACAGCAAGATCAATAAACGCGCGTGTTTTTTCTGTCCTGACCGCCGATTTTATTTTATCTTTTTCAAGCACTGTATGCGGACTTGACGTTGCGCTTATAACCGCGTCGCACTTGTCAAGAATGTTATAGCGCTTTTCATAATCAACAACAACGACGTCCTCAAAGCTTCCGCTAACGCCGCCATGAGCCCGGGATATAACGTAAACACCGTCTTTTTTAACAGACAGCAAATCTTTTAATACAATAGAACCTGTTTTGCCGCCCGCGCCTATTATCAGTATATTTTTTCCATCCAGTGTTCCCAGAATATCACGGCACAGCTTTATGGAAATAGTCGCTGCGGAAACAGGCGTTTTTGAAAGAAGCGTTTCGGTTTTTATCTTCTTCGCTCCCGTTACGGCCATACGAAAAAGCGTGTTGAGATATTTGCCGACCGCGCCTTCCTCCATAGAAAATCTGTGCGCTTCCTTTACCTGTCCCAAAATCTGATCCTCGCCGATGATCATTGACTTCAAACCCGCAACCGTCATCATAAGATGCCTGCAGCATTCGTTATTCTTATAAACGGCAATATATTTTTCTATATCCTCTCCGGCCATAATTTTCAAATACTCCGTCATCTTATCGCAAATACCCTCTCCGCCCGCAAGATAAAACTCACAGCGGTTACAAGTGGATAAAATAACGCTTTCCTCAGCAATATTGAGTTTTATATAGTTAAGGATTTCAGATAGTCTCCGCTTCGTAAACGACACTCTCTCACGTATATGCAGAGGAGCTTTTTCATGGCTTATACTGATGACCGCAAGCAGCATTTCATATACAGTCCTTTCAAATTTTTCGCATAGTAATTTTATCACTCAATACGTCAAAAAGCAAGAGAATTGACAATATATTGCGTATAGTGATATAATTTTTACTATAAATACTGATTTGGGAGACATACAATATGAACACGGAAAAAAGTAAAAAAGCATTTGATGAAGCAAAAAAATATATTCCCGGCGGGGTAAATTCACCTGTCCGCGCTTTCGCAAATGTGGGTACTCACCCGCTTTTTATCGCAAAGGCAGAGGGGAGCATGATATACGATATAGACGGCAATAAGTTTATAGATTATGTCGGCTC
>CAJTPP010000055.1:1220-17202 GCA_910578235.1 uncultured Clostridia bacterium
CTATGTTCCTCGGACACGGTAAAAAATGCATCGCGGACGCTGTAAAGACAGCGGCAGACAACGGACTTTCTTTCGGCGCTCCGTGTCCTGCCGAGACAGAGCTGGCACAGCGTATATGCAATATAGTTCCATGCGTTGATAAAGTAAGAATGGTAAACTCGGGCACAGAAGCGACTATGTCAGCCCTGCGTCTGGCGAGAGGCTATACAGGCAGAGACATAATAATAAAATTCGAGGGCTGCTATCACGGACACAGTGACTCGCTGCTTATAAAAGCAGGCTCGGGAGCGGCTACTTTCGCCGGCGCGTCCTCCGCCGGAGTACCGGAAGCTTTCGCAAAATACACACTTGTTTTGCCTTATAATGATGAAACGGCTCTTGACAGCGCATTTAAAAAATTTGGCGGTAAAATAGCCTGCGTTATAGTTGAGCCTGTAGCGGGAAATATGGGTGTTGTGCCGCCCAAAAATGGATTTTTACAAAAAATCCGATCGCTTACAATTCAATACGGCAGCCTGTTTATCATGGACGAGGTGATGACAGGCTTTCGGCTTTCGCTCTCGGGAGCGGCGGGACACTTTAATCTGGACGCCGATATCATAACTTTCGGAAAAATTATCGGCGGAGGTATGCCTGTCGGAGCTTACGGAGGAAAAAAAGAAATTATGGACTTTATTTCTCCGTCAGGTCCTGTGTATCAGGCGGGAACACTTTCAGGCAACCCTCTGGCAATGGCGGCGGGAAACGCTCAGCTTAAATATTTACAGGCTCATACTGAAATTTACGATGAAGTCGAAAAAAAAGGCGAATATCTCGAAACAGAATTTAAAGCATCCGCGCAAAAAAACGGCGTTGACATACGCGTGAACAGAACCGGCTCCATGCTGAGTGTGTTTTTTACAGATAGCGAGGTTTTGGATTTTGCAAGCGCGTGTAAATCAGACACGGAAAAATTCAAAAAATATTTCAATGAAATGCTAAAACGCGGCATATATCTCGCTCCGTCACAATTTGAAGCATTGTTTATAAGCGATGCGCACACATGCGAGGATTTGGAAAAAACTGTCAGAGAGTTTAACGAGGTTATGAAAATACTGTGATTAATTATTATAAAAAATGTATGCTATGTCCCAGAAAATGCGGCACGGTATTTTTCTCAGGCTGTAATCTGCGGTGCGTATACTGTCAGAACAGGGATATAGCCGCCTCATACAGCGGATTTGAAATAACGGATCAAAAGCTTGCCGATATTTTTCTGAAATTACAGGACAAAGGCGCCCATAATATTAATCTTGTCACACCCACACACTACACGCCGCATATCATAAGCGCGCTTTACGCCGCGCGCGGCAAGCTAAATATTCCTGTAGTATACAACTGCGGCGGCTATGAAAGCGCTGAAACGCTCAAAATGCTTAACGGCTATATAGACATATATCTGCCCGACTTTAAATATATGGACAATACTATCGCCCAAAAATACTCATTCGCGCCTGATTATGTCGAAAACGCAAAAACAGCTTTAGCCGAAATGACCCGTCAGACAGGCGGCTGTGTATTTAACGCAGACGGAATTATGATCAAAGGCGTTATTGTCCGTCATCTTGTGCTGCCATCGTACACTGACAATTCAAAATCGGTTATTGAATATCTGTATAAAACATACGGTCACAGTATTTATATGAGTATTATGAATCAGTACACGCCTATGGAATATGTAAAAAATTATCCCGAAATAAACAGAAAAATTACAGACAAGGAATATGAAAATATACTTGACTTTGCGGTAAATATAGGCGTGGAAAACGCTTTTATTCAGGAAAACGGCACTGTTTCAGAAAGCTTCATACCTGTTTTTGACGGAGAAGGAATTGTAAAGTAACAAAAACAGCAAATAGGTGGGCTATATTTATTTTTAATACAAAATCCGATAGATTAAATTTTGATCTATCGGATTTTTGTTTTATATTTGTCAGAAAAATGATCATTTACCGTTTTTTATATATGATAATTTCAGGATTATCACCATTACATCCATATTCACATACAAGCATATATGTATCATCAGCAACAAGTCCGTAACATCTGTCACTACCGGATATTTCTATCTGATTTCCCCAATACACATTATTGTCTTCAAGCAGCTTTACAGACTGTCCGTTTGCAAGCGGGTATTCCAAATTAACAAAATAGCCGTTTAATAAATTAAGATCGTTGACTTTAAGTCCTTCTATTCCAAGCGCATTAAATTCAGAAATTAATGTGTTTTTAAATCTAAAAAATTCTTCAAAACCACCTTGTTTAACGCATTCGGCAGCGATACAAGTTCCGCCAAAAGGATGTCCATCAGTTTTTTTGCAGCCGCCGCAATCTTCCATTCTATTACATTCGTCACAACAGTCCAAACCACAAATTGACAGCATAAATATATCCTCCTTTAATACTGATTTATCTTAAGTATAATTATATCATTTAAATTTATTGTATTCAATTACTTTTTTAACAATACCGACATTTTTCTACGAAAAGAGGTGAATAAACGCGCACTTAAAAAAAGTGCTTAGGAGAAATTTTATCCTAAGCACTTATAATTACCGTCTTAACAATTTCACCTTTAAAACAGTTTTTATATTCAATTAATCATCCAGCATTACCGCTCCCTGAATTGCGGAGGATACAAGCTTTGAATATCTTCTGAGATATCCCGTCTTTACTTTAGGCTCATTCGGCTTCCAGTTTTCCCTGCGCTTTGCCATTTCTTCCTCACTGACATTCAGATTAATCTGACAATTGTCTATATCAATTGAAATGATATCACCGTTCCGTACAAAAGCGATCGGGCCGCCCTCTACCGCTTCCGGCGATACATGGCCGATTGCCGCTCCGCGTGTCGCTCCGCTGAAACGTCCGTCAGTAATAAGCGCAACGTCTTTATCAAGCCCCATGCCGCAAATAGCGGAAGTCGGTGAAAGCATCTCCCGCATACCCGGACCGCCTTTCGGTCCCTCGTAAAGTATTACGACAACGTCACCCTTTACGATTTTACCGGCGTAAATAGCCTTTATCGCTTCTTCCTCGCTGTCAAACACTTTTGCGGGGCCTTCATGCTGTAACATTTCAGGCGCGACCGCGCTTCTTTTTACAACCGAACCGTCAGGAGCAAGATTACCTTTAAGTACCGCTATACCGCCTGTCTCACTGTACGGATTATCTATAGGTCTGATTACGTCATAATCAAGCACATGGCATTTCTCTATGTTTTCACCGAGTGTTTTGCCTGTAGCCGTAATTGTGTCAAGCTTTAACAGATCCTTTTTAGCAAGCTCGCTCATAAGCGCCTGAACTCCGCCGGCCGCATATAAATCCTGCACATGATGATCGCCCGCCGGCGCAAGGTGACATAGATTTGGTGTTTCCTTACTGATTTCATTCGCATAGTCAAGAGTTATAGGAGCTTTCGCCTCATACGCAATCGCGGGGAGATGAAGCATTGAGTTTGTGCTGCATCCGAGCGCCATATCCACACGCAGCGCGTTGTATATAGAATCAGGCGTAATAATATCTCTCGGCTTTATATCCTTTTCAAGAAGCTCCATAATCTTCATACCCGCCTGTTTTGCGAGACGTATCCTTTCGGAATAAACCGCGGGAATTGTACCGTTGCCCGGAAGCGCCATACCAAGCACCTCGCACAGACAATTCATTGAATTCGCGGTAAACATGCCCGAGCATGAGCCGCATGACGGACAAGCCGCGTTTTCAAGACCGAGAAGCTCATCCTCGTCTATCGCTCCCGCTTTAAACGCTCCTACCGCCTCAAAAGTTGTGTTAAGATCACGGAATTTGCCCTTATAATTTATTGAAAGCATTGGTCCGCCGCTGATGATGATAGCGGGTATATTCAGTCTTGCCGCCGCTATAAGCATACCCGGAACGATTTTATCACAGTTCGGTATAAGCACAAGCGCGTCAAAGCCGTGCGCGATAGTCATGGACTCAATCGAGTCGGCTATAAGCTCGCGCGTAGCAAGAGAATATTTCATACCCTTATGTCCCATTGCGATACCGTCGCACACGCCGATTGCGGGAAACTCAATCGGTGTGCCGCCCGCTACTTTTACACCCGTTTTTACCGCCTCCGCAATTTTGTCGAGGTGAATATGACCGGGAATAACCTCGTTTTTAGCGCTTACCACGCCTATAAGCGGACGGCTGATTTCCTCGTCCGTAAAGCCCGACGCTTTAAAAAGCGAGCGGTGCGGTGTCTTTTCAAGACCTTTTTTAACTACATCACTGTACATTTTTATTCCTCCTTAGATTTTCATAAATAATTGAAGCAATATATTATAATTATATAAATATTTAACCGCGTATGTATTTTCTATCATCTCAAAAAGAGAGCTGTCTGCCGGCGCGAAAAGCGATACGAGCGCCAGCGCGATAAACACGGCAAACACTATATTTACCGCAGCCAGAAGGCCTCCTGCCATTCTGTTTACACCATTAATAATCGGAGCCTTTGAAACTCCGTTTATTACCATAAATACCGCTGTCAGCAGAATTCTTATGATAATAAACAAAGCAACACTGACAATTATCGTTAAAAATATATTTGTAAGAGACGAGTTTACCGTATCGTTTACAGAAGACACAATACCGGAGCTTATCTGATTATTAACGTCTCCTCTCATAAATTCCGGCAGATTAAGCACCTCGGCTATATTTACTCCCCCGCCCTGCGGTATATTGACTGTCTCTCCTATTTTTTCATTTAAGGCTGCCGCAAACTCAGTTCCCGAAAGATAATTTATGGCGGGGGTTTTCAGCGCCAGAACAAGCACAACGGTCACTATAAGCGCGGCTATTTTCCAAACTGATTTAACAAACCCTTTTTTATAGCCTGTAATGAATGCTATTGCAATCAGCGCCAGCAGTATTAAGTCAGGAATTATATTCATATCATACCTTCTTACTTTTAAATAGTTACAATTTCTATACTGTTTGAGTACACAATAATAAATGTATTATTTGAGGTTATGAGCAGTCTTTTTATATCCATGGTTGCCGTGTATTTTATGATGTCATCCGAATTGATTTTTCCGAAATACACATCGCGTCCAAGATTATACAGAATATTTTTTCCGTTTATATCAATAAAATCTGTGACGCCTGTCAGTGTGACATTCGCTTTTAACCGTCCGTTTTTACTATACATATTAATCATAGGAATATTTCCGTTGTCAAAGGCCAGAAGATTATTGCCCTTATCATCAATAGCGGAGTGTGTCAGCTGCTCATTTTCAAATATGTTATCATAAAGCAGTCTGCCGCTTGCGGATATTCCGGCAATTCTGTTATCACCGAAAGCAGTAAGCAAATCTCCGGTAAACTTCATATCAAACACAACAGTATTTTCAATATTTATATCAGCATAACTGCCTGTTCTGTTTACATCAAAAAGATGTACCGTCGTTCCCGCCGTGTTTTCAGTGTTAAGCGTGGCAACAGCCACACATCTTGACACCGCGGAAATATCCGCGCTTATAACCATACTGCTTCCGGCCGCCCAAGAAAATATTCTCGCACCCGATTTATTATATACGGATATACCGCCCTTATATGAAGATTTATCCGTTACCGCGACAACATCACCGGCGGATGAAAGCTCCGCCGCGATTATTTCGTCAGGATCGTCAGTATCATATATTAATTTTTTATCTCCGTAAAGACAGATTTTATTTCCGTTTTTTTCGGCAAGCAGTATATAATTACCCGACGCTTTCAGTATCGGATCAACAATAGCGGTATCAGTTTCCCATACAATATTGCCTGTATTATCAAGATATGTCATATGATTCATATTCGCGAATACTATTCCGTTTTTGTAAACGGCAAACTCTGTTTTGACTGCCTCTTCAAGAGAAACAATAGTATTGCTTTTCGCGTCCGCCCTGTATTGCGCGTCAGCCGTCTGAGGCTGTTCAATCACTGCAGTTTGATTGTCGGATTTGAAATTTCTGAATATATTTGAAAAATTCTTCGCAAAATTGTCCTTATACCGTCCGATAATTCCGCTGTCAATGCCTATAAACGCCGTCACAGCGATAATACCGGCAACAATACCAATAATAATACCGGTTTTTGTACCTTTTTTTTCAGATCTCCAAACATTTTCATCATAATCATTCTCATCTATATTTTCAGCGAAATCTTCTATGTAATTAATATCCTCAATTTCTGTCGCCGGAATATCAGTTATTTCCTCTGTATCAGATATTTCATCCTTATAAAATTCAGATTTTGTCTCAAAATTATCTTTCTTAGTATCTAATTCTGTTTCTTCATCAGATATGTTATTTTCATCTATATCAAATTCTGCTTTTATGTCAGAAGCATTTTCTTCGTCATACTGAATAAGATCGTCTATGATTTTTTCGTTAAGTAAATCACCCTCATCTCTGCTCATCAGTAATACACCCCCTTCAGACAAAGGCCTTGCGGCGGGGCCGTTATACCCGCTCTTTTTCTGTCACGCGACAATATAATATCCTCCATATCATCAGGATCAATTTTTCCGCAGCCCGCATACGCAAGCGTGCCCGCAATAATTCTTACCATATTATATAAAAAACCGTTTCCCGTTATATCAATGGTTATAATTCTGCCTTCATCCAGTATATCAAGAGAATAAATTTCCCTTACCGTCGTTTTCACGGTAAAACCGCTTGAAGCAAAGCCCAAAAAATCGTGCATACCGACAAACGCTTTTGACGCGTCTCGGATTTTATCCGTATCGAGCGGATATTTACAGTGCCACGCGTATCTGTTCATAACAGCGTCAGGAAACTCACCGCGCATTATTTTATAGACATATCTTTTTTTTACGGTGCTGTTTTTAGCGTGAAAACTCTCATGTACTTTTTCCGCTCCGAAACACACAATATCAGACGGCAGCTTAGCGTTAAGCGCGTACGGAAATTTCTCAGGGGGTATTGACGAGGCGGTATGAAAGTTACATATATAATTCTCCGCGTGTACTCCCGCGTCTGTACGTCCGCACCCTATTAAATTAACATGTCCGCGCGTTATTTGTTCAAGAGCGTTTTTAACTGTTTCCTGTATCGTCACCGCATTTTTCTGTGTCTGCCAGCCGTGATATTCCGTACCGTCATATTGAAGATTAAGTTTAATATTATTCATTTTGCTATCCACACCATTATACCATTTTTAATAAAAAATTTCAATCTAAAAATAAACCCAAAATTCTGCCAGCAAAATAACGGCAAGTCCCGCGGCAAATATCACACCCGCTTTCAAATCTGTAACAGTCATACGGCTTTCTTTCATTTTCGTACGGTTTTTGCCGCCGTTATAACAGCGCGCCTCCATCGCTGTCGCAAGCTCGTCCGCGCGGCGGAAAGCGCTGATAAACAGCGGTACAAGCAAAGGAACCATAGCTTTCGCCCTTTTTATAATATTTCCCGTTTCAAAATCCGCTCCCCGCGCTGTCTGAGCCTTCATAATTTTGTCAGTTTCCTCCGCAAGTGTCGGAATAAACCTTATAGCGATAGTCATCATCATCGCTATCTCATGCGATGGTACCCTGATCTTATTAAACGGTCTGAGCAGCGTTTCTATTCCGTCCGTCAGCTGAAGCGGCGACGTGGTAAGCGTCA
The DNA here is from genome assembly GCA_910578235.1 of uncultured Clostridia bacterium. Taxonomy (GTDB): domain Bacteria; phylum Bacillota; class Clostridia; order UBA1381; family UBA1381; genus Hominilimicola. The sequence goes on from CAJTPP010000055.1 coordinate 8,897, forward strand.
GTAAAGACGTGCCTATAAGCAGATATATAAGTCTGACAACCATAAGCGCTCCCGCGCTCAGTCCCTCGCGGGTAATTTTCAGCGTAAAACCGAAAACAGACATTGACCACACAGCGTCGCCCGGAGTCATAAATACATTAAGCACGGCTGTAAATACCAGTATCCACAGCATCGGCCGGAGCCCTTTTAAAATTATCCTTACCGGAACAGCGCTTATAAACATAAGCAAAAGCGTATAAACTGTAAATACCGCGTACGCGCAATAGGTTTTTACCATAAACAGAGTTGTCATATAAAGTATTGTAAAAACTATTTTCAGCGGAGGATTTATGGCATGCAGCGGCGATTTTACCGGAACATACTGTCCCAGCATTATATCCTTAAACACGCGTTCCACCTCCGATCAGACTGCTGATCGCCTTTGCGGCGTTTTCCACGGTGTAAATATCCTCCGGCAAAGGACAGCCGGCTTTTCTCAGCCTGTCTGTCAGCAATGTTATCTGAGGCACATTCAGTCCGATTTCACGCAGTCTTTCCGCGTGAGCGAAAACCTGCGGCACAGTTCCCTGAAGTTCTATATGTCCCTCATTCATAACAATAACATTATCCGCCGTTTTTGCAACATCCTCCATTGAATGTGAGACAAATATTATTATCATATCTTTTTTTTTCTTATGAAGCGTTCTGATTATATTTAAAATACCGTCTCTGCCCTTAGGATCAAGTCCCGCCGTAGGCTCGTCAAGTATAAGAACATCCGGATCCATTGCCAATACTCCCGCTATCGCGGCGCGGCGTTTCTGGCCGCCCGAAAGCTCAAAGGGCGATCTTTCAAGATACTTTTCCTTAAGACCCACAAGATACGCGCTCTGACGAACCCGCTTGTCTGTTTCCTCTCTGTCCAGTCCCATATTTACAGGACCGAAAGCGATATCCTTATAAACAGTTTCTTCAAACAGCTGATGCTCGGGATACTGAAAAACAAGTCCCACTTTGCGCCGGATCAGCTTCAGATCGGTTTTCGGCGCGGTTATATCAATGTCATCTATTATTATTTTTCCCGATGTCGGCTTCACAAGCGCGTTAAAATGCTGTATAAGCGTAGATTTGCCGCTGCCTGTATGACCAATCAAAGCAGTAATGGAACCATTTGGAATTTCAATGTTAATGTCTGACAGAGCCTGCTTTTCAAAAGGACTTCCCGCCTGATAAACATAATTTACATTTTCAGCTTTAAGCATCCGCGCCACCTCCCAAAAGAGAATTAAGCGCCTCAAAACATTCATCAACCGTCAGTATTTCTCCGCCTATGTCAATACCGAGTTTTTTAAGCTCATACGCAAGCTCCGTAACCTGCGGGACGTCCAGTCCGACAGACTTGATCTGCTCCACATTTTGAAACACCTCTTTCGGTGTGCCGTCAAATATAATCTTGCCATCATCCATAACAACCGCTCTGTCTGCCGAAACAGCCTCGTCCATGTAATGAGTAATAAGTATTACGGTTATGCCGTTATCTTTATTAAGCTTTTTAATTGTCGAAATAACCTCGCTTCTGCCTTTGGGATCAAGCATTGCCGTAGGCTCGTCAAGTATAAGTATTTCAGGTTTCATTGCCAGTACGGACGCTATTGCAACACGCTGTTTCTGGCCCCCCGAAAGTCTTGACGGAGCGCTTCTCGCATACTTTTCCATATTTACAATTTTCAGACATTCATCAACCCGTCTGCGTATTTCGCCGCTTTCTATGCCGAGATTTTCAGGTGCGAAAGCGACCTCGTCCTCAACAACTGCCGCCACCATCTGATTATCGGGATTTTGAAACACCATTCCCGCGGACTGTCTGATATTAAAAATATTTTCCTTTACAGCCGTGTCCATTCCATTGACATAAACCCTGCCGCCGGTTGGAAGGAGTATGACATTAAAATGCTTGGCAAGCGTAGATTTGCCGCTGCCGTTATGTCCGAGTATTGCCGTGAAGGATCCTTTTTCAATTGTAACATCCAGTTCTTTTAAAACTATTTCCTCTTTGACCGTGTTATGCTCTATATCTTCCTCACGGTATGCGAAAGAAAGTTTTTCTGCTTTTATCATTTATAAATCACTCTTTCAAGGTGTTTATTCCGCCTGCCATCTGCCGCTGATACCGCAGGGCAGTATTAATTTATTCGCGCTCATCGGCAGACCTATTTCATCCGCGGTAATTTTACCGCCGTATTTTCTGCCGATTGTCATTGTAAGCACATTGATAAGCACCTGAGCGCTCAAACCTGTAGTATATGAATTAATAAGAAAAAAAAGCGGACTATCCGAAAGAATTTTCATACATTCCTCAATAAGCGGATACAGTTCGTTTTCAATTTTCCACACCTCGCCCGACGGCCCTCTGCCATATGACGGGGGATCCATAATAACAGCGTCATACTGCTTGCCGCGCCTATTTTCCCTCTGCACAAATTTAACCACATCATCTACAATATACCGTACATTTTTTTCCGCCAGTCCCGACGACGTTACATTTTCTTTTGCCCATGTCACCATACCCTTTGACGCGTCCACATGAACAACTTCCGCTCCGGCAGAAAGCGCCGCCACAGTCGCACCGCCTGTATACGCGAAAAGATTGAGTACTCTGACAGGACGGCCGGCAGACTTTATCAGCGAAGAAAACCAGTCCCAGTTAACAGCCTGCTCGGGAAAAAGTCCCGTATGCTTAAAGCCCATAGGTTTTATATTAAAAGTAAGATCACGGTATTTAACTGTCCAGCGCTCAGGCAATCTCTTATTCATATACTGCCATTTTCCGCCGCCTGATTTAGAGCGGTGATACCACGCGTCCGGCTTATTCCAGAGACTATCTGACTTAACGCTCCATACTGCCTGAGGATCAGGCCTGCGCAGGAGATATTTTCCCCAATATTCTAATTTTTCTCCGTCCGCGCTGTCTATAAGCCTGTACTCCGTCCATTTGTCTGCACTCCACATTTTTTTCTCCTAAATATAATTATGTATTTAATTATATATTTTATCATTTTATTGTATATTCCGTCAATAGCGGAGAAGAAAAAAATCATAATTCACAGCATAAGGTTATTATTAATCATAAAATATATTAACAGTATTTTTCTTACAGGTAAATTTTTCTTGCTTTATTTTTATACAGGTGTTATAATTAAGCTGCGAAAAAATATTATTAAAAATAATTTTTTGAAAGGATTTACATATCTCAATCGTTTTATAGGTGAAAGACTTAAAAATATGGAGGAAGAAAAAATGAAAAAATCAATAATCGCTGTTTTGGCAGCAGTAATGGTAATTACAGGAATATCGGCAATAACGGTATCCGCGCACGGCGGACATCACCGTAATGTATGCGCGCACGGATGCTATTACGGTTCATGCGTATCTGAGAACTGCCCGTACAACAATGAATATTGTAACGGCACAGGCAGATATTACGGCGGATGCAGAGGATCACATCACTGTTACAGATAAATAAAAATTATGAAAAGCGATTATGAATTAAAGCGCGCAGTAGATAGATATGCCGACACGGTTAGGCGTATCTGTCTTTTGTATTTGAAAAATTATCATGATACAGAGGATATTTTTCAAAACGTATTTTTAAAATATTGCCTGTATAATAAAGAATTTCAAAATGACGAGCACGAAAAAGCATGGATTATAAAGGTTACGGTTAACGCATGCAAAGATTTTCTCAAAAGTTTTTACCACAAAAATATTATGCCTGTCGAAGCGATACAGGATATGGCCGTTAACGCTGATAACGACCAATCGTTTGTGCTGGAAGCAGTATTGTCTTTACCTCAAAAGTATAAGGATACAGTATATCTGTTTTATTACGAAGGATACACCGCATCGGAAATATCAAAAATAACGGGAAAAAAAGAAAATACGATATATACCTTTCTCGCAAGAGCAAGAAAGCTTTTGAAAGAGATGCTTGGAGGTGAGGATTTTGAATAAAATAAAAAGAGCCTTTGATACAGTAACAGCCGAGGACACACTTAAAGACAGCTCAATATTGTTTATCAGCAATAAGCTAAAAAGCAGAAAGCGCATGTTTAAATTCAGATATATTTATAAAACTGCTGCCATAGCGGCCGCCTGTTTTGCCGTTATCTTTGGTATAAAAGGGTATTCCGTTCTGAATACTGCCGTATCATACATAAGTATTGATGTAAATCCATCTATAGAATTGGCGCTGAATAAATTTGACAACGTAATCAGCGCCGCCGCATATAATGACGACGGAGCCGTTATTTTGGAAAACATTAATTTAAAAGGAAAATCATATACTGAAGCTGTAGACACACTGCTGACAGACGATGAATTTATCTCATATACAGACGAGGACAGCAAACTTGATTTTACTGTTGTTTCAGATGATCAGAACAGAATTATAGAAGGTATACAGGGCTGTCACAGCTACGGGCAATATAACGTCTCTTGTCATGAGGCAAGCAGAGAAATGATGTCGGAGGCACACAGTCACGGACTTTCACTTGGTAAATACAGAGCGTATCTTGAACTTTCGGAATACGACAACTCCATTACGGCCGAGGATTGTCAGAACATGACTATGCATCAGATACACGAAATGATTGACGGCCATTCATCTCACAATGCTTCCGGCAATACGGAAAATTACAGAGGTCACGGTCACGGCCGTCACAACGGCAGACATAACCGTCAATAATATATACGGAAAGACAGGTGTATAACATGCATATACGAACAGCCGATACAGATGATATAAATATAATTCTTTTATACGACAAGCATATATCAGAGCGGGAACTGACTGTCTCCGTTAATTTAAAAAGAGTGTTTATAGCCGAGGACAGCGACGGTTTCTGCGGATGGATGCGGTATAATCTATTTTGGGACAATACGCCGTTTATGAATATGCTTTATTTTACCGAACAAAAACGGGGCAGGGGATACGGAAAACAAATGGTACGGCACTGGGAAAACGAAATGAAGAGTCAGGGTTATTCCACCGTTATGACTTCTACTCCGTCTGACGAGTGCAGTCAGCATTTTTACACAAAGCTGGGCTACAAAACGTCAGGCGGCTTTACACCTGAAAACGAGCCGTTTGAATTAATAATGACCAAAAAAATATGAGGAAACATTATGGAACTTAAAATAATTGATAAATCTTTTTCCGTATGCAAGGTAAAAGACTATTCTATGATAAATATTGAAAATGAATTTTGTTTTACGGGAAAAACAGACGAGGAAAACTCACTTGTATGCGCGGCTGAAAATGTGCCTGAAAATGTGACAGAAAGAGACGACGGCTGGAAAGCGTTTCGCATACAGGGAATACTTGATTTTTCACTGATAGGAATACTGTCAAATATTTCTTCTGTTCTCGCTGAAAACAAAATAGGCCTTTTCGCCGTTTCTACTTACAATACCGACTATATTTTTATTAAAGAGGAAAATTTTGATAAAGCTCTTGCGCTTTTACAATCTGACGGATATACGGTTATAAAATAAATAACAGGATGCCGAGCATCCTGTTTATTTTTATGCTTATTTAGTTATTTTCAGCGTACCGGCCTTACCGTATTTGCGGAAAAGCGTGTTTCCGTTTTGCTGAGTAACTTCCCAGCCGTCAGAATTTGTTTTTGCCGTACCTTCAACAACGACTGTCATCATACCGCCGTCAAGAAATTTTACGGATGCGCTTTTGCCGCTCTTTGAAATTTTAGCGGGAATATTTACAGATATGATACTAATACCGTCTTTTTTATCCGCCTTTGAAATCTTTATTTCCTTATCCAAAGACGCGTAAACACAGTTGTTTCTTATATATGAGACACTCGCCTCCACATTAAATTCCTCCGCGCTGACACCATCGGCAAAAATGACTTTTACTCCCGCAGCCTTCTGATACGCCTTATCGTACAGCGGAATATCCTTTCTTTTTGCTTTTGATGACAGCGTGAGTGTTTCACCCTCGCGCTTTGCCGTAACATGCGCGTTAAAAGCGGCGGCAGTCATTTTTGCAAGTTGATTTTCCATAACAAAATTGTAGCCGTAGTCATTCGCGAGCGAGTCGGCTTTTTTGATTTTTTCTTCCTCGGCTTCGCGGTCACGGTACACATAATCACAGTGATTATAGAATAAAAGCGGCAGCTCATATTTTGCTGTAATATATGAAAACTCACTGTTTCCGTTAGGAGTATTGCACGGCTGCATCATTAACTGACCGTTATTCAGATAAAACGGAACAAGAATTGAGTTTTCCGCGCTGACTTCGGGCACGGCAACACTGTCAGGGGTCTGAGAACCGCTGTTCCAGTACAGGCCGGCGTTCATCTGCGCTCTGTACGTTCCGTCATAACCGCGCGTATTGTCAAAGTGAGTATCATAACCGACCTTGCTTGTACGCCATGTGTGCTGATTTGCACCGCTGCCCGCAAACTTCAGCCCGTAAGACTCAAAGGCGTTTTTCTGATATTCCAGCTCTCTCTCATCATGAAACGGATCGGCATATTCACCCGACAGCGCGTGCACGCCCACATATATTCCGCGCTCCTTAAAACCGTCAAGCTGCGTCTGAAGCTTGTCCCTATACGGAAAATACGCGCTGTCTATAGGCACAGCCATACCATATTCCAGCGATCCGGCAATAATATCCTTTTGTCCGTCACCGTCAATATCATAAAATCCCGGGACACAGTTCATGCCGAATTTTAAATGATCATTACCTTTATAATTACGCTCGTTGCCCTCAATATATCCGTTTAAAATATTATTTTCAAAGGTTATAATATATCCGTCAAACGTGCCCGCGTACAGCTCATTGAAACCGTCGCCGTTAAGATCGTCAATACACGGCGCGCACCATGATTGTCCGCTGTCGATACTCTCATATTCATCAAACACAACACTGTATTCACCTTGTTTTCCGTAGTACATACGAAGCTCTCCGCCGCGCGAGCCGACAGCCATATCGGGAATATTGTCTCCGTTCATATCACCGAATGAAGGCATAGCGTCAGTCATTCCCGTCTCAAGAATTACACCCTGATCCTCCAGCAGCATGCCGTCCATTCTTTTAAAGCAGTGAATTGTGCCGTCCTCACAGCCCGTCAGTATCTCTTCAACGCCGTCCATATCTATATCGCACAAGGCGGGCGATGAATACGCGCCGACACTGATCTGATTACCGTCCGTATCGGTAAACATTGTCGCGGGACCGAACTCATAATTTGTTTTCATACCGTAGCCCTCGAAATAATAGAGCTTACCGTCCGCGCTGCCGCATATAAGATCCATATTTCCGTCACCGTTAAAATCTGTAGGACACGGATACGCGCGTTTTGTATAGTCGGGATTTTCCTCAAAATAGCTTATGGTATTATCATCATAATCAAGCGACAGCCATTGTTTTGCTGTAACAAAATGCGTGCCCGAGGAATACGCGTTTTCATACGGATCCATTGCGAACTGCCCGTCATTATTTAACGCGTAGGTTACGCTTTCCGCGCGTCTGAACCATATATAAGGGTTTCTCGCAAGAGTAAAGGACGGCACATGACCGTATAGTTTGCACATTTCTTCAAATATTTCCGCGCTGCCGTTTTCTATACCTGTGATATCCTCATAATGCAGCTCCCACGCGGCGGCAGGGCATGCGAAACTGCCGATAACCGTTTCCACCGCATATCCGTATTTTTTCAGCGATACAAACTCGGCAAAATAATCACGTATCAGTTTATTCGCTCCCACAGTCGTTGCGGAAAGATACTCTCCCGTATCATTGGGAGACAGATTATTTACGGAAAAAGTATTCGGCAAAAGCGGATTGGTGAAAAACACATATCCGTCTCCGTACTGATTTAAAGTATATATTCCCGCTCCGTTTTTTGACGCGATACACTGCGCTGTAGACGGAATTACACCAACTCCATAGCTTTGATGCGAAAGAGTTTCCTCATAATTCGCATAGTTTTTATACAAATACGAAAAATCGCTTATAAGCGTCTGAATTTTTCTGATACTGCTCTCGTTTTCAGGATATTCCATATCCAGAGGGCACTCGTCCACAGTAACAAAATCCTCCGCACCGATAAAATCTCTGCCAAACATGTCGTACAACTCGTTATCAAGGAATACGCTCCCTCCTTCCGACACATAAGCTTCCACCGAGGAAGCATCAAACGACGGCAGATTAAGAACGCTTTTATCAACATAGATCACGTCATATTCCGATAAATTATTTATTACCGCCGCGTCCAGTCTGCTCACTGAAAGAGCGGCGG
>CAJTPP010000055.1:17212-17487 GCA_910578235.1 uncultured Clostridia bacterium
ATCGACTCGCTAAGCATACTTACTGTATTATCGGCGGTCACGCTTTCCCGGGCGGAAAGCACAGCCGCGTTAAGCGTATCGGAATTTTCCGTACGCGGCGCGGCGCAAGACGACAGACACAACGCCGCTAAAAATAAGAATATCAGTTTTTTCATTGATTTCCTCCGTTTGCGGAATAAAATTACAATTTATTCTTTACAAATATTGATTAGTATGTTATAATGTTTTTGCACAATAACAATCTTATATTCGTAATCCATCGGTTTATGTTAGAA
>CAJTPP010000056.1:0-6288 GCA_910578235.1 uncultured Clostridia bacterium
CTCGACATACATGTATTTCAGGAATGCCGTGAATATTTCGGGCGTCATATATTCGCTTTCGATAAGCTGCATTGTAAGGGTAGGCATACACTGAGTTCTTACAGCGACGTCAAGTGATTTCAGCCAGCATATATCGTTTCCGCGCACATATATAAAGTCCATAAGCTGGCGCAGAGCCGTATACGCGTATTTTTCTTCACCTGTAAGATTGTAAAGTTTTACAAGCTTGTCATACCATGTGTTGAAACGGAGCAGCTCTTCCTGATAACGGTAGCCGGCTCCGGAAGGCTGATTCCATGCCCATGAGTCAAGCTGGTCATAAGAATATATAACCTGTGCGAGAACGCCTGTCGGGTGATTCTTGTCCGGACTGCTGTAGGTGGAGGTTTTTTCGTTCCAGTTTGAATCGTCGGAGTAGAAAATAACAATTTCTTTTTCGGCGTTTTCTTTTTCATTATGTCCGTACAGATTAAGTGTCGCGGCCGTTACGGTATCGCCGGCTTTCAGCCATGACATATCAAATTTCATATAAACACGGCTTGTATTGTCATTTACAAGTGTGTTTGGTGAGTTTATCGCGTCTTCTCTGGCAGTAAGAGTAGTTTCCGAACCGAAATTCTTATAGATATTTGAACCTGCTTTTATATTCATGTCATCGGACGGATATATAATTTTTTCCGTGCCATTTACCTTGATTAAAAGATACGGCGATGTATCTTTTCCCGCTTCTTTACTGTTGAATACAGCGCTGTCACCGTTTTTGTCGGTCGCAATTGCCCAGAATGTAAGCTCCTGACGGGTACCTATATACTTTGATACTGTATCTGTGATATCCGCACTGTGATACTTGGGAGTATTGCCTATGTACAGAAGCTCAAGCGGAGAAATACCGCTGTTTGCGTTGTACATAAAGTTCTTCAAAAGCAAATCCGCGGTAATCCGGTCTTTCTTTGCCGTAGAGACATCTTTTTTTCTGTCGCGTCCTCTTTCAACAAGTATATAGTAGTTATAAAGAGCGAGTTTTGCCGTTTCATAATCGCCGTCCTTTACGCACATTTCAACGTCTGCCAGTCCCGCGTAATTATCATAGTCAAGCTTGCCCTTTATTTCCCATTCTTCCAGATCGATGTCCCATTTGCCGAAGAAGTTTTCGTCTTTAAGCCAGTAAGGATCATGCAGATGTTTATTGTTTGACGAATATTCTTTTCCTTCAAGCACTCGCTTGGTGTTGAAAGGATCGGGATGCATGCTGTAGCCGTAGGTATTGATTATATAACCGTTTTCATCTATTGTGCTTTCTCCGGTATCAGGATCGGTCTGATATCCCAGAGCCTGAGAGTATGAAGAGGCGAGCAGCGCCGCCTCTTCTGCTTCTTCCGGCATATCCGCAGCCAGCAATGATGTGTCCGATATTTCATCGCCGAATTCTGCAAGATGCGAAATATATGATTCTTCATCACGAAATTCGGAAAAATATGACGTATACGCCGTTTCATCGTCAAATTCAGTTTCGTCAGCAGGATAGGAGAACACATCTGTGTTCTCCTCAGCCGTATCCTCAAAAGCAAGGGAGGGGAGGGCCGTACCCATTATTGAAACGGTTAGTATTAAAGCGAGTGCACTTTTAAAATGTTTCATAACTATTCCTCCTATTTTGCTAATTCATAAATAATTCTTGCCGCTTCGCTTCTTGTCGCATTGTTTTTAGGACCGAAGCTTCCGTCTTCATAGCCGTTTATAATTCCTTTTTCCTGAATAGCGGCTACGCTTGATAAAGCGTAAGGGGATATTGTGCTTGCGTCTGTAAAAGCGGCAGAAGCGTCTTCGTTGATGTTCTCGTTTACAGCTTTTAAAGCCCTCGCGCACATAACCGCCATATCCTCTCTGGTAATATTGCTTGTTTTGTCAAAGAATGTGTCAGATACACCTGAAACAATACCCATTTCAACAGCCTTTCTGATGTATTGATAGCTCCAGTCATCAGCGGAAATATCGGTAAATGTTATTTGAGCGTCAGATTCAAGGCTGATGTCCAGTGCGGATATAAGCATCTTTACAAATTCCTGTCGGCTGATATTGTTCTGAGGATTGAAATATCCGCGTTCATCGCCTGAGACAATATTCTTTTCTTTGAGTGTTTTTATATAGTTGTAGGCCCAGAAATCACTTGACACGTCAGCGAATACTGTTGACTGAGATACTATACTGTCAAAGGTTGAGTCTGTAGGGAAGGCGGGCAGACCGCCGTTTATATTAGACGATGTCTTGTCTGAGCTGCCGGTATTGTTTTTGTTATATACGGGAGTACCTCCGGAGGTGCCGCCTCCACCGCCGCCGCCTGATACCGGCGGAATGGAAATCGGAATTTCTTCGGTTGAGGTAATTCCGTTATATGTGGTTATTACTTTTAGAATTCCGGTAACTGTTTTATCTGTTGGGCGTTTTACAACGCCTGTGTTTGAGAAATATTCAGGTATGGATGACTCATATTTAATAGTACATCCGTATCTTGTTTCGGGCAGATTGATACTTGAGGTTATGCCTCGCAGTGAACCGATTTTGTTTGCGATATATTTACCTTCGGTTTTAGCTATTTCCGCGTCGGTTGTTCCGACAAGCACCTGGATTTCGTTTAAGCCGACATTACCGTCGTTTTGCGCTGTTACAGTGTAACGCACATATCTTGCGCTTACGGGACTGAATTTGACAGTTTGCGTATCCGCGCCCAATGTCTGTCCGGTATAAGCGACAGTCCATTTTTTGTTATCCTGTGAGGTTTCAATGGTGAAGCCTTGTGTATTATATTTTCCGAATATTTGAGCCTCGCTCAGCATAATGGCTGAGAAAGTTTCAATACTGCCGAGATCTACTGTAATATTGGCGTTTTTATTAATTTTAAATGTTTCCCAGGATGTCGTAAATAATCCGTCAACGGCTTTGTCCGCACCGTGATCTATATTAGCAGTTACATTTGACGCCGCGTTTTTACCGTTTGACAGGTTGAACGGATCAATATAAACTACTGTAACAGGAATTGTTTCTGTGTAGAACACCTCTGCGTCCGAGTTAAGCTTCAGCAGGAGAGTCATTGTAACAGGTGTGTTTTCCTTAAGATTTGCTTTGTTTATAACACCGCTGTCTGACAGTATGGACGGATTTGAAGATGTCCATGACGCGGTTGTTCCGGGGAAATTACCGACATTGAGGTTTACATTTTCAGAAACGTATCCGTTGGTTGATGTAAACGGCGAGGTGTATTTGATTTGGTCAAGCGCCATTTTCAGAATTAGCGCTTTGTTTGTCGAAACAGCGGCATTGTTAACTGTTATTGTTCCCTTATTATTGATATTGTCATTTGTGTTGTAAGGAGCGTTTATTTCAAAGTATGTAAGCGATGAAGCCGCTTCACGCATTTTCAGTGTTTCGGAGCCGCCGTATGAAAGCGTTTTATATGCTCCGCCGTTAAGTGAATATTGCAGTGTATATGTTCCGTTTTCAGGCTTTACATGAAATTTGAATTTCAGATTTGTTGGCGTGCTTGTTTCGGTGTAGTATTCTTTAATATGTTTTTCACTGCCTGTGCCGTCTGCGGGCAGTACATAAGTAAAGTATGGCTTTGTACTGTTTTCGCTGCCCGAATAAATTGTTGTTATTCTGTTTCCGTTTGAGTCCTTTGGTATAATTTCAAATTTTGTTTTGGCGTTGGGGATTGTGATATCCACATCAAGAACAAATTCTCTTGACAGAGCAATGTTCTTATTTTCAAATACAGGTTTGATGGCAACTGAGGTTGCGTCACCGTCGCCTGTTCCTCCTGTTCTGTCAAGTATGATTTTACCGTTTGAAGCGGAGATTTTTCCGTTGCCGTTTACAGCGGTTATATTGCCGGTCAGGGCATTTGCTATTGTATTTGTTTCATATATTGTGAACAGACCCTCATCAAAGTTGATAGCCATATTAAATTTAAACTCTTTTGTAAGTGTTTTGCCGCCGTAGGAGAAGGTGGCGGTCATTATCACTTCCGGACTGGTTTTCCCGCCGAGCTTCACAACCTTACCATCATCGGTGATGTAGTTTGTATCCGAAGATTTCCATGTTATCGTTGAACCGTATGTTCCTGTTTTCGGAAGGGTAAGGTCTTGTGAAATATTATCTGTTTTTTCCTGTGTTAATTTTGAGATGTTTACAAGAGCCATATCCTTTTTCAGAATAACGTCAGGATTGGATTCCTTAGAAGCAATAAGATGAAATTCCTTGTATATTATGTCTGAGCCTTTTGAAATGGCTGCTGTAAGAACAACATCTTTATCGCCGTCAAGAGGAGGTGTTAAAACACCCTCGTTTGTTATAAGCTTTGTATCAGATGATTTCCAGGTTATTGCCGCGCCGTCTATCCTGTCAGGGAGAGTCAGGCTTTTCTTTACGGCTGTCGGAGTGTCTGTAAGCATAGCCATAGTAAGTTTTTCGGCTGTTTCAGCAAGAGTATTGGTAATACCAGAACCATTCAGACTATACACATTAATACTGTTTACAGTTATGGAATCGCCTGTATTTGCTTTGTTTTTTATTACATACATGATACCCTGCAATGTTCCGGGATCTATTGTTGCCGTATATGCTTCATTATCACCTATTTTTACAGAATATTCGCCGGTTTCTGTATTAATGGTATATATAAAGTCTGTAGCTTTATCGGTTACATTTCCTGTGAAAATAGGGTTGCTTGCATCACTGTAATTATATATTTTTGATGAATCAATGGCCATTGAGAACGGATAGTCGGCAGTTGACGGATCAGATCCAAGTGTAATATTTGCAACCTGGAATTGAGAGCCGCTTGCGATATGGTGAGTTGCGTTTGATACAATTTTGAACTGTCCGTTAAGTCCTTGTGAATATGTAGTTGTGCGTGTCGCGTCATTGTATGGTTCAATATATTCTCTGAAATAATACATTGAACGGTATCTTTCCGAAGTATCCGATTCACCTTCTGTGGAATTTTTCTTGATAATAAATTTACCGTTTGAAGGGGATGCGGAAACATTTTTAAAGGAATTTACCGCTTCTTTTTTCTCAAAGTATTTCCAGAATGAGACATCGGAAATATCTGCTGAGAATATAAGCTTTTCCTCAGTGTATTTGTTTACTGTGAGAATATATTGTATTTCTGTATTTTTGCCGCCGACGGAAAGTGTTGCTGTCATGATAACAGTGGATGTTTCTGTCGGTTTTTCCCCGGCAAGGTATTTACCGTCGTTTGAAATAACAGACGGAGCAGATGATTTCCATGCAATTGACACATCTTTGTTTGATGAGTCATCATGCCATGAGGTTATAAGCTGCTTTAAGTCTGTGGTTATATCAGTGTAGTTTTCGGTTGTAACTCTGTAAGTTCCCATATATGTCTTTGCGCGGCTTAAAATCATTTCCACCGAGTTGATATCATCAACCTTTGGTATCGTGACAGGGAATTCTTTGTATACAATATATTTGTTTTCATCGGTTATTTTTGCCGTAAGCACCGCGCTTTGATTTTCAAGGCTTCTTGAAATTTTACCGTCTGATGTCACAGCGGATGTGTTTGAGGACGTCCATTCAACAGAAGCTTTGTCAAAGCCTGATATTGTCTGCGGGAGAATTAAATCCTCCGTAACATTTTTCTGATCCGGCGCGATCCCGGTTATTGAAGCAGCCGCATTTTCAGCGTATGACGGTATGTGTTGACTTACCTGTGTTACTTTTACGTTTTTTATTGACAGGCAGCTGTCAGGCGCAAGCTGCTGCATTTCAACCTTAAAGCCGTTAAGGAGAATAGCAGAATTTCTTTCTCTCCAGTCTGTCGCTTTTAAGGGGTCGCTGTTTGCCTGTTTACCGTCAATAAATATGTTAAAGGTTTTTTGAGGAAGGTCATATACAAAACGTATATTGTGCCATGCGCCGGTAAAATTTGAAGCAATGAGATAATCGCTTGCAGAGCCGTTTACACCGCTTGCGGCATAAGCATTGGCGGAACCGTCGGGCTTTATTCTTAAACGTCCCAGAGATAAAAGAGCCGCTTCTGAAGAGCCTGAAGCGATGCCTCTTCCCATTATATCAAGATAAATAGCGCCGCCTGAGTTTGAGTCGCCGGCAATGTTAAATTTGGCGTCAAATTCAACCGTTGTCTGACCGTCTGCGGAGTTAATATAGGTTTTTGAATTAATGTCGGAAGCTGACATATATTTTGAGAAGTTTCCGGCAGCTGTATAAACAGATGTTTTAGCCGCGGTCTTTGTTATGGAAAGACCG
>CAJTPP010000056.1:6298-12787 GCA_910578235.1 uncultured Clostridia bacterium
TTTGTATCTGTTGTGATTTTACCGTTTGAAGAAAGAGCGTTGTCGGTAACGTCCCAATAATATTCAGCGGGAGTTTTTGATGTATAATCTTCGTTCATTATAATCGTGCCCGAAACAGGAGGTAATGTAGCTGCAGGCGTACCTGTCGGTTTGGTTGTCGGAGTAGCTGTCGGAGCAGGCGTGTCTGCCGGCTCAATTGTAGGAGTAGCCGTTGGAGCAAGTGTGTCTGTCGGCTCAATTTCTTCCGGCAGTCTCGAAACTATTGTTTTTTGATTCCATACGCCTTGTGTATCCGTAGAAGTATTTTGTAAATTATATGATATACCTGTAATATTTTCAGATGTTTCTGTAATAAACGGCTGGTCGGATACAAGCAGATCGCTTTCTGTAATTGTTGTACTAAGAGTTCCTGTTGCGGAAGTTTTGGCTACTTTAAGCCATGCCGAATATGTTTTTGTTTCGTTGTCTATTTCTGCTTTTAAGTATAGTATTGAACCTGGATTGCCGGCGCTGGAGCTGCTTGTAGTCTGAAAATTAAGCTTTTTATCTCCTATAGCATTTCCGTCTGTATCAGCTATATATGCGTTGGTTTTTGCTGACGTGCCATTCTGACCGTCTATTTTTACTCTGGCTATAGGACCGTCTGAACCATTAATATCAACATACAGATAACCGGAACGAATAAGCGGTGTAAATATATGATCAACAGTATATTTTGCGCCGTCCATTGTGCCTGTCGGAGCGTTTGTGCTGTCATTCGCAAAAATATGGTTCATCAAAACCCCGGCATTTTTAACAGAACGTATTGTGTAACGAACAGCTGTTTCATTCATAGTATTTGCGGCTGAATTTTCTGCAACTGTACCCCAGATTACGTTGCTTGTACTCGCAGATGTGATACCGTAATCGGCAACTGTAATAGTTTCACCGGCGTTAAGTGTGCTTGCGTCAAATTTATATACTTCTTCTGCTGTTTCATCAGCAAAAAGACTTATATCCCCATAGTTTTCATACTCGTCTGCAAGAACGGAAGGGGGAAGCGATGCAAATGCGGGAGCTATCATTGTTAATGTGAGAAGTCCGCTGAGAAATTTTCTTTTCATTGTATTCATAGATTATTACCTCTCTTTCATAAATTTGTGTTATCTAAGGATAACTACCGCTCGAACTGACTTGTCTTCGGAACTTATAAATATTTCGTCACTTGAGATATCTATATCGTCAATAGTGCCGAAAGTACTTCCTTTTGAACTGCAGTAGTAAATAAATATCGGAGGGCCGCTGTTTTTTAAGATTTCATAGTCGGCCTCGTCATATTTATCTCCGGACGGCGCGACGCAGGTTATAATATGTACCCACCTGTTGAGGAATTCTGACACTTCATTATATTCAATGTTTGAAATATAGCCGCAGAATGTTTCGGAATTAAGATCCGTAAATTTACCGTATGGCAGATCTCCCGCCATACTTGCAAGGATTTTTACAGCGTCCATGTTGTATTCAAGATCGAGTGAATATGCAACTAAATCACCGGCTGTTGGTACGGTAAAACCTTCGCTTTCCGCCGCCGCTTCGGTTATTCTGTATGATGCTGTTGTGCCTTCCGAAGTGAGAATTTTTATGTTATAAAAGGCGGAGTCAGTTTCCTCGTCAAATTCATAAAGACATTCCTGAATCATGCCGACTTTGCTCTTTGTATTGATAAGACCTGTTGTGCCGCCTTTCATTGTCATGGTTACTACTATGAGGTTTGCCATATGTGTTTCTTCGCTGCGGTCATAAGCCTGTACATCATAGAGCTGACCGTTATTCATCTCAACTGCTGTAAGGTAATCGTCTTCTGACGGATTGGGATTATCCTTGGGAATACAGATTGTCATTGTATCCATATCAACACCGAAGGCGCCGCCTGATGTTTTACCAAAAGTACGTTCAGCTGAATTATAATATTTTTGCCGTCCCGTACCGATTTTTATTGGTGATGTGACTTTAGAAATCTGTCCTTTTGAATTTGTGTGATATGTTACAATTTGTTTTTCAAGATTGAGAGACGCGTCTTTAGCGTTTGTGCTGACACCGTTTATGGAAATCTTTGAAGCAAGCGGAATATCCACAATGCTTTTATTCTGGCATGCGAGTTTTGAAACTACTTTTGCCGCTCCGCCGTCCGCGTCTTTTTCCTCCTCTTTCTTTTCCTGGATGGTATTGGGAAGAATTAGTCTTGCAACATATGTATTGCCATTGTCTTCAAGATATATTTTTGATATATACGCGTAATTTTCATTAGCGGACTGTTTCTTTACGTATGCAGCCTCATTATTGAAATTTAAATATATATCATATTCTGTGCCGGTTTTTATATCTAAATCTTTATCGGGATCCTCAAGATAATATTTTTCGCCGTCAACTGAAATGTAATCCTTGCCTATGCCGTCTATTTTTCCTGAAATGATAGTATCGTTTACAATAATCTCAATCATAGCCTCGTCAGGACTGATATAACAGCTTAGAATATTATCATCTTTAATATCCTCAACGCTGAGATTGTTTCCGTTTTTGTCGGAGAAAATTATACGCTGGTCGCTGTCAGGATCAATTTTGATAAATTTCTTTCCGCATATAAGTTGATCTTCTTTCAGATAAATTGTATTTGACTCAATAGATATGTTGCTTACTATAAAGCTTGTATATTCTTTTGCTATTATGACGTCGGCAATTTTGTCGTCATTGTTATCAATAAAGGATACTGTTCCGTTTTTAAGATTTGTAAAAGTGTCCTCGTCCCAATCATAAATAACTCTGTTGTTAAAAATAAAATACGCTGTTTTATCGTATTTAATTGTTTTGGAAGTATTGTTTTCATCCTCAATATATTTTACATGCGAGGATGATGCTGATGTAATGCTGTCAGCGGATACAGTTTGTACGTTGGTGTATCCGGAGGGCTGCATGGAGATTATAACATTGCTGTCTTCTCCGTCAATGAAGAAATCAACCCGCTGTCCTATATAAGCTCTGTATGAGGGGTCGGATATCTGATAAATAGAGCCGTTTATTTCTATCATCGTGTCATCAATTCCTGATACGGGATCGTTAAGATATGTATCAGCAGTGGCGGTAACTATTCCGGTAAGTTTTGTTACAATGCCGTTGTTTTCGTTTTTAAATTTGTTTCTGAAAGTATTTCCCTTGTCAACCTCGTATTGGGGATAACCGTTTGATATTGATGATGTTATCATAATGTCAATGTCAAGGGAGTTAAAAATCATACGGGCAACTTCTCTGCGGGTGACAGGATTGACTGACGTGTCAACACTGTCAAGAATACCAAGCTCATTTGCCTGTGCCGTATAACCGGACGGATATCCGCCCTTTATTTGAGCGATATTGTCATAGCCGAGAGCGCATACCAGTATTTTACCCGCGGCTGTCACATCAATATTATCATCAGGCGAAAAAGTATTGGCAGAAGTGCCGCTGATAACATTCAGACTTGTAAGGAAATTAATGCTCTTGGCAGCCCAATGACTATCAGGAACATCTGTAAAGCGTGAGGCTTCCGAATAACTGTCTGCCGCTTGCTGCATAGACATCATTCTTACGGTAATTGACGCAAACTCAGCTCTGGTTACCGGTTTGTCAAGCTGTAAATCACCGTTTTCATCACCGGTCATAATATTAAGTGACTGCAGATCAAAAATAATGTCATCAAATGTAGTTTTTGCAAAAATTGTCGAGGTTGCCGATACCATTGCCAGAATAATGGTAAGGGCAGCTGTGGCTAATTTGTGTTTTGTTTTCATAAAGCTCGCTCCTTTATAATTATTATCGCTGTAAACATACCGGATTGTTTACAAAATTTTATTATATTGATATATTTTTATTATACATGGTAAAATATTATAAAACAATAGGTTAAATTTTCATTTAGTTGGTAGTTTTCAATAAAAAAAGAATATCCGCAAAATTTTTACGGATATTCTTTCTAAAGAATGATTTTTTTGTTAATTTACTCTACGGTAATGGTTTTCATATCGTAGGGAAGCATATCTGTATCCCAAAGGAAGATTTTTACTGTTTCGCTCTGAGAAGGAACGGTAAATGAACCTTCTATGGAAGAGGCGGAAGAACTTCCTTTTGATATTTTATTTATTGATGTAAGTATATTGTCACTGTATGAGGCGATATATAAATTCAATTCGGCATCTTTATCCGCGTCTGCGATATCAGCGGAAACAGATATTGTTTCTCCTGCAGTTACGGAAGAAGAATTAAAGTTTATTTTTGTTTCGTCATCAATAATGCTTTCCTGAGCGTGTGAAACGGTTATTGCTGTCATCCATACGCCAAAGGTGGCAGTATCGCCGCTTATATCAAAGCCAAGAGCTGAAATTTCAGATACATTCTCCATATTGAGAGGAGCGTTGTTTACAAGCAGCGTGGCAGCTGCAAATTCAGGCTCGTGATATGTGTCGTCACTGCCTGTGCGTACAGGAGCGATATATACGGAATATGTCTGTCTGTCAAGATTTATAATTGTTCTTGCGCATACATATTGTCCGACCCATGATTCTGTTGCCGGGCCTACTATGACCGGTATTTTGTTGCCGATTTGTTCGCCGGCGGCGTTAACTGCATTGACACTGCCGTTTCCGTCCTTTGCGGCGTTAAATCTTATTTCTGCAACCGCGTTTTCGCTGCCGCCAGCATTTTTTCCGTAAAGCTTATAGGAAACATATCCTGAAAGCTTGTGCAGCACACCGAATTCCGTATCAATTATATATGTGCCGTCTTCATTGAATGGTGAAGGATTAAGCACTTGGTCATTTGCAAAATCAAGCTTCATAAGTTTTCCTGTCTGATTTTTCTTTGTTGAGAATCTCATTGCTTCTATGTGCATTGAAGAATTGGTTGATTCTATTGCGGGCGTCCAAGTGACTGAGGAATCAGCAGTTATACCGCTCTTTTCCCAATCCCATACTTCAACTCCGTCATCATTAAGTTTTTTTGCGGCGGTTGTCACATCCATATGATATAATTCTTCCGGATTATCAGGGATTTCAGGCAGGGAACGCGTTTTAAATACATCGCTTTCAACAGGCTCGGATACATTGTAGAATGTGTCATACGCTGTAATGACAGCCTTATATTCTTTGCCTGCCTCAAGTCCGGAGAAGCTCCAGTTGTTTTCGGCCGGCATAGCGTTTGCGTGCTTTAACCAGTAATATGATGAAGGCGTCGCTTTTTTGACCGTTTCGCCTGTTGCGGTATCAATAATTTCAACGGCGTAATTATTTACGGCGGACTCATCATCTTCTGCCTGAGTGAATATTACATGGCAGGAGGTTTCTGTGATATCAGATACCGTTACCGCGGCGCTGCTGTCAAAATATGGGGCGGTAGTGTCACGATTGTCTGTGTACTGCCAGTTTTCTTTGTCGTTTACATCAACAATCCAAGGGTCGCCGAATTCTGTGTTACGGAATAAATCGAGTCTGTGTATGCTTACTTTTTCGTCAGCGTCCACTTCAATGTAATAGCCTGAGCTTTCATTTTCGTTGCTGCTTCCGAAACGTCTCGGCATATAGTTTTCGTCCCAGCAGTTTTCTATTTCCATATTATTGACCGCGCCTGTGTTAAGGGAGGTGAATTCCTTCTGATGAATAGAACGCTCATTTGCCATTGTCCAGTGCGAATGTCCCGCAAATGTGATGGCGTTGGAATGATTTTTAAGACCGTTGTAAAGCTCGGAGGTGGCCCAGTAACTTGATGAGGCAGAGGCTCCGTTTTTAAAGCCCGCTATCGGTGATGAACCGAAAACCGTATCCTTTACAGCTGGATGCATTGCGACAAATATCGGTTTTCCGTTTGATTCTGCCGCCGCGTCATTCATAGCGTTTTCAAACCATTCAATGGTCTGAGGTGAATGTACATATTCATATTTTTCAGGTGTATCATCATTATATTTGTATGTATCCTGACTTACGCATATAAATTTATAGCCTTTAATATCATATATGTTGTTTGTTTTAGTAAGAGTTGAGTCATATTTTGAAAGCTCTTTTACAAAATTATCGCCTTTGCCGTCCTGAACATCGTGATTACCCCGAAGGAACATAACCTTTACATTGTTTGCCTTTATTTCAGGGATGGAGTTAAAGTCATTAATCATTGCCTGATATTCGGCGGGGTTACTGTTGTGGGTTATATCGCCCGGCACAAGTATTGCGTCAAGCCGAACATTGCCCTGTGTATCTTTTGATTTATCAACAACCTGTTTTAGTGCATTTACCACTTTTTCGCTTACTGTCGCACTGCCGTCCTGAGCGTTACGTCCGTACTGGAAATCCGACAGTACGGCAAATCTAAGCTTGATACCGTCAGGATTAGGCGTTGGTGTTGGAGTAACTGTCGATGTTGGTGTCGGAGTGGCTGTTGGTGTTGGAGTAGCTGTTGGCGTCGGTGTCGGAGTAGCTGTTGGTGTTGGAG
>CAJTPP010000056.1:12845-17330 GCA_910578235.1 uncultured Clostridia bacterium
GTGTTGGAGTAGCCGTTGGCGTTGGTGTAGCTGTTGGCGTTGGTGTCGGCGCAGGAGGATATGCGTTTACTTCATCAATAAACGCGGTTATTTCCTTGTCTGTAAGATTGGTTTTACCCATAAGCATCCAGCCGTTTTTGATAAATTCATCTATTTTTGCGTCACCGTTAAGCTCCGCTTTTTTATCGGGAAGTGTTACCGTAAGCATTGTGTTCAGGTCATCAGCTTTTGTAAGCGCTTTTCTGGATACTACATTGTTGTATTCTGCTGACACCTCAGCGTCTGTCAGCGCTCTTTGATAAAGCTTTCCGAATACAAACTGACCGCCCATAGCGTCTTGCGCGTTTGTATTGTCGGGACGATAGTCAGCGCCCATAAATACACTGTAATGGTCTGTCATATTAGAACCTTGCGGGAACTGAATAATACCGCCTTTGTTTAGGGTATCAACACACTCGCCGTCTACATATACCTTTATCTGACTTGAAGTTACAGTAACAGCTATATGGTAATATTGATTTAATGATAGCGTTGTATTATCGCCAGGATATGTTCCTCCGCTCGACTTTTTAATCCAGCCGCTTGAATTGGCAACATAAACCAATAGTTTTCCTGTTGTGTTTGTTTCGATATCAAAACCGTATGTTTGAGCGGCTCCGAATATTATACCTGAATATGCTGTCAATTTTGCATAACATTCAATTGTATACCCGTCTGATGTTGCCATAAGACTGCGTCTTGCCTCTGGGAGAGGCACTCTGTAAGCGCCTGTATCACCTTTGTGTATAGTGGATTCATAGCGTTTTTGCTCAGAATTATAGGAAATCGCTGTAGTACCGTTGTCTAAGTCTGTCATAGAATTATCAATAGCGTAGTTTGAATTGTCCATAGCCATTGAGTCTGTATAATAGGCAGATACAATCGCATCAGAGTTTGCATATTCTGTTTTAATTTTTGTTGTGAAAGTTTCGCTTTCTATCGGTTCTGATTCATTATAGAAATTGTCAAGCGCGGTAATTTTAATTTTGTATGATGTGTCTGATTTTAATTGATAATAAGCGCTGTTGTTGATTTTGTTAAAGTCACTCAGCTTGAAGGTTTGTGTTTCGGGATAATCCGAAGTTCCTTCAAGCCAGTAGTATGAAGAAATTGTGACGGTTTTATCTGTCTGACCTGTTTCCTGATTAACAATCTCAACCTTGTAGTTTACCACCTGACCATCCGCGTCACTTGCCTGCGGGAAGGTAATTGAACAGTCGGATGCTGTGACATCAGAAACTGTTACGTTGTCCTGCGAAGCAAAATAAGGAGCTGTACTGTCACGGTCGTCTGTATATTGCCAGTTTTCTTTATCATTTACATTAACTGTCCAAGGTTCGCCGAACTCGCGAGGATTGTCTTCTGTTCCTCGGTAGAAGTCCATTTTATGTATCGTAAGGTTATTGTCGGTATCTACTTCTATATAATAACCAGTGCTTTCATTTTCATTGTTGCCGTATCTTTTTGGCTGGTGAGCCTCGTCCCAAGCGCCCTCGTCCGCCTCAAGGTTATTGACTGAGCCTGTATTAAGAGAAGTGAAATCCTTCTGATGGATTGAACGCTCATTAGACAGTACCCAGTGCGAATGACCGGAGAAGGTTACGGCGTTGGAGTGGTTTTTAAGTGAATCATACAGCTCGTTTGTAGCCCAGTATGACGAGGTTGTAGCCTTGCCTGCCTTCATACCGTTTATTACATATGAACCGTATACAGTGTTCTTTATATTTGGATGCATACCTACAAATATAGGCTTGCCGTTTGATTTATCGGCAGCTACACTCATTGCTGTGCTAAACCAAGATATTGTATCCGGTGAGTGAAGATACGGATAACTGCTTGATTCGTCATTACTTCTTTGAGTATCCTGACTTACCATAACAAACTGATAGCCGTTTACTTCATATATATTGTTAGCTTTTGTTAAAGTCGGGTCATATTTTGAAATGGAAGTGATAAAGTTTTGCTGTTTGTCAGGTTTTGCGTCGTGATTACCGCGCAGAAACATAACCTTTGTATGACTGCCTGCGGGAATAACTTCGCTTAAATCCTTTACAAAAGCGTCAAATTCCTCAGTGCTGCTGTTATGGCTTATATCACCGGGAATCATAAGAGCGTCAAGCTTGTCAATACCGCCTGCTTTTGCGATTACCTGTTTAAGAGCTTTTTTAAATTTGTTTCCGTCATAGGCATAATTGTCGGAGCCGTGTCTGCCGTACTGGAAGTCTGACAAAACTGCCATACGCAGATTTATACCGTCAGCCGGAGCTTCGGTAACCGTTGGAGGTTCTGTTTCGATAGGATCGGGCGTGTATTCGTTTACCGACGCGTTTTTGAGCCATATACCGCTGCTGTATCTTATTTTATTTACATTAAAGCTAAAGCCTGTAAATTTTTCAATATTTGCATAGTTTAAATCTGTGTTTTCAATAAGTAAATGTTCTTCTGCAGGTTCTGTTTCCGAATAACTTGTAGTATCTGTTTTTCTTACTACAAGCCACGCGGAATACTTATTGTTTACAAGGTCAAGCTTTACCCTTACAAAATAAAGCTGTCCGGATGTCGAGTCGCTTGTTGAAGAAGAGAGTTTTATATCTTTGGAATTACCTACGGTGTTTCCGAACGCGTCCACGGCGAATGCCGTTGCAGGGCGGTTTGTGCTTGAAGATGTTGATTTCGGATTCAGACGTATTTCGGCAATATTGCGTTCCTCGCCGTTTGCGTTTTCGCCGTGCAGTACGAGGTTTGTATATCCGTCAGCCCTGCTTGCCGCAGAAAATTCAGTTTCAAATATGTATCCGTCTCCGTCAAGGACAGGAGGAGTATGGACTGTGTCCTCACTAAATTTTAACGCCATTAAATTTTTAGAGCTTTGTGTGCTGCTAAAGGTTCTTGAGGAAAATCTCAGCGACAGTTCATTAACGGAATCGGCACTGTTGATTTTCTGCACACTCCATATTGTGTTTGTAGTGTCACAATTAATACCATAGCTGTTTAAAACTTCTTTGTCTATGGCAGTTCCAAGTTCATATTCCGCAGACGGAATATCTGCCGCGTCATAGACGAGCGGAAAGGTGAAATTGGTATCGGCAGCGTTTACGGCAGGTATTATGGCAAATATCTGTGCCATAACAACAAGAACTGCAAAAAACTGCCTGAATTGTTTGTGTTTCATAAAAAATGCCCCTCTCGTAAAATATTTTTGGTAGATTTATCTATGCTTTTATTATAAAAAGAAAATGGATTTGAGTAAATAGGTTAAATTCGTTAAAAATAGTTTAAATTTTATATAAAAAGAGTGAAATAAAAAAATTACGGCAGTAAGAGAGATATATCTGCCGTAATTTTAGAGAGAGTTTAATGAAAAAATATTTGATTTTATCTTTCAAGGTAATTATAACTGAGAAAGAGAAAAAAGCCAATAGGCTAAATTTGTTTTTATGGTTTAATTTTGGCAAAAGTTCAAAATTGCAAAATTACACTATTAATAAAAATATAACATATTGACTTTTTGTATCAATTACTATTAAAGTTAAATTAGAATTA
This sequence comes from uncultured Clostridia bacterium, assembly GCA_910578235.1. Classification (GTDB taxonomy): domain Bacteria; phylum Bacillota; class Clostridia; order UBA1381; family UBA1381; genus Hominilimicola. The sequence continues at coordinate 16,428 of CAJTPP010000056.1, forward strand.
AAATTATTATCAGGGAGGTTTATAATTATGAAATTAAAAAGAACAATTGCACTGACCCTTATTATTGCATCGCTGAGTCCGTCAGTATATGCGGCGGACGCGGTGTACCTTAAAGAAAACAGTTCAAATGCGGTTATAAACGGAAAGACGGAGGATATTGAGCATGATATTTTAAATATTGACGGTACAGCCTATATTCCGCTCAGAGCAATATCCAAGGTGCTTGGCTATGACGTTTATTGGAAAGAGGGTAAAATCGTCGTGGGTACAAGAGACGAAAAAGCATTGTCTGAAATGGTTAATGATGATTATCTTGCTCAGAAATTCGATGAGGCTAAAGCAGGAGCGGATTTAAGTGATATAAGAAAAATAAAGGAAAAGCTTAAAGAAGCAGTATACGATAAAGAAGCGGATCCTTCAAAGGCATTGTCGCTGTGGAAAGAGGACGGCAGTTTTGAAGGGATAGAGTATTTTAATCCCGACAGAATGGTTTGGAATGCAAAAGACCATGTTGATTATGTAAGAACTATGCTTAAAGCCGTATATACAGAGGGTAATCAGTATTACGGTGATAAGGACATAAAGGAAAAAATAAAGAAATCACTTGAATTTTGGGCAATAGGCGGAAGAGTGGAATGTGATAACTGGTGGCAGCAGGAAATAGGTGTTCCGGGTGTTGTATCGGATATACTTATACTTAATCCGGAGGAACTTACCGATGAAGTGCGCTCTGTGCTTAACGCAGAGGCGGCAAAAGGCAGTATTTTTAATGAGAAGATAACGGATCGTATAACAGAGCGCCCTGTAAGCAATACGGGAGCAAATCTTACCGATAAGCTGCTTACAAGTTTTAAGATAGATATTGCCACGGAAAATGAGGCGGAGCTGTATGACGGACTGCAT
>CAJTPP010000057.1:0-4424 GCA_910578235.1 uncultured Clostridia bacterium
CGCTCTTCTAAACGGGGTTGATCTTGTTATCGAGCTTCCCGTATGTTACGCGCTCAATGCCGCTCCGAATTTTGCGGAGGGCGGCGTTAAAATTCTTGACTATTTAGATATTGATGAAATAGCATTCGGTTCAGAATGCGGTGATATTGATACTATAACTGCCGCGGCAAATATTATGGAACAGGAAACGGATATCATCTCTGATTTAATAAAAAAACATATGACTAACGGTTTGAGTTACGCCCGAGCCATAACCGCTTCATACAAAGATACTATCCTGCCCGAAATACTTTCCTCTCCCAATAACATTCTCGCCGTCGAATACTGCCGCTCACTGATCAGAAACAACATCGATATCACCCCCGTCACGATAAAGCGTACTGCGGTAAAGCATGATGATACAAATATATCCTCATGCTTTGCAAGTGCCTCACAAATACGTAACATGCTTTTTAAAGGCGAGGATATTTCAAAGTTAGTCCCATATGACACAGATATTTTAAACGGCAATATCCCATACAATATCTCTATGCTTGACACGGCAATCATCGCTGTATTACGCAATACGCATCCCAAGCGTTTAAAAAATATAAGCGAGGTAACCGAGGGGATAGAAAACCGCATTACCGAAGCCGCAATGAGCACAGACAGTTTTATCACGCTTGCCCACGCCATAAAAAGCAGAAGATATACCTTAAGTAAAATACGCAGAATATTACTTGCCGCTCTTATTAATTTTACAAAAGACATATATTCTCCCGATCCTGAATATATACGCGTTCTCGGAATGAATAAAAAAGGCATGAATGTTCTGAAAAAAGCAAAAAAAAATTGTCCTGTGCCGATTATAACAAAAGCAGCAGATTTTAAAGAACAGAGTCCACAGTTTCAGCTTGATCTGCGCGCATCAAACATTGCCGCCCTTTGCCATCCGAGCAACCGTAACGGCAATACTGACTTCACAACATCACCCGTTATTATAAACAATTAAAGTATCAGCGCGATAAAATATTTCTTCTTTATTCAATAATCCATGTTATTATTAAATAAAGAAGAAATCACTTTAGAATAAATACAATCAACTTTAAAATACATCATATATTTCTCAATTCGGAAGCCTGATGAAAAAGCAGTTTTACATTTTCATCTTTTACCCATACAGATGTCCGATAATACTTCTTATTACCTTCCTTGGTTATATAATGAACAAGCCAGCTGTTAACCGATATAGGCATGCACTCAAAATTATGAATAAGAATATCCCTGTCCAAGGCGCAGCTAAGCATACTTTCAACCGTTTGCTTTCTATCGTACAGTAAACCCGATTTCCCGCACTCATGGAAATTTTCGTGAAGAGTTCTTTCAAGCCAGCTTCTATCTGATATGTACTCTGATTTTAAGAAACAATTTTCTAAATCCATCAATATATTATACACAAAATCACTTCCTGCTATCCAGTATAATTGTAACAGGTCCGTCATTGGTAAGCGTAACCTTCATATCCGCCCCGAATTCACCGGTTTCGGTATTTATTCCCTGACTTCTCACATACGAGACAAATTCCTCGTACATTTTGTTTGCGCCGACAGGTTCCATCGCGTCCCCGAAATACGGACGCCTGCCGTGCGAGCAGTCGCCGTACAATGTAAACTGAGATATTACAAGCATACCCCCGCCCACGTCCGCGAGACTCAAATTCATTTTATCGTTTTCATCGCTGAAAATACGAAGATTAATAATTTTATCAGCAATATATTTCATATCCGCTTCTGTATCACCCTCGCCTACGCCAAGCAGTACCATAAAACCGTTATTTATACTTCCGTTTATCCTGCCGTCTATCTTTACTTCCGAATTTGTCACGCGTTGTATTACCGCTCTCATATCTCATATCCTCTTTCGTCAATTATAATTTGAAGTTCTTCCCATTCCTCCATAAGCGCGTCAAGTTCGCTATTCCTCTCCTCCGCCTCTTTTGAAAGCCCTGCAAGCTTTGTGAAATCAGAAGCATAATCGGGATCTGACATTTCAGTATTAATTCTATCAATTTCAATTTCAAGCTGGGAAATCTGTTCCTCTACCTTTTTAAACCTATTTACAGTTTTGCGCTTCTCAGCCTCAAGTCTCTTTTGTTCCTTATAATCAACAGCATTACTCGTAACAGTCTTTTCCAGACGAGCTTTTCCCCGCATAGAAAAACTGTCGTAATCACCGCTATAGCTTTCAATACCATTGGGAGTAAGATACAGTATCCTGTCAGCAAGCTTGTTTATAAAATAACGGTCATGCGACACCATAAGCATTGTGCCGTCATAATCCGCCAGTGCTCTTTCAAGTGCTTCGCGCGACTCAATGTCAAGATGGTTCGTCGGCTCGTCCATAATAAGAAAATTCACGCTTTTCAGCATCAGCTTCACCAGTTCCACACGGGCTCTCTCACCGCCGGACAATTTATGTATTTCCTTAAACACGTCTTCACCCCGAAACAAAAATACCGCCAGCGCATTTCTTATTTCCGTCTGTGTCATGTTCGGATACTCGTCCCATACCTCGTCTATTACAGTCTTGTCCATATTCAGATTTTCCTGTATCTGATCGTAATAGCCAATATGAATATTAGCGCCGATTTTATACTCGCCTCCGGTCTGCTCATATTCTCCGGTTATTATTTTAAGCAGTGTTGTTTTTCCGCAGCCGTTAGGGCCTAAAAGAAATACCTTTTCACCTTTTTTAATAAACATATCCACTTCGGAGAAAAGCTCATTGTCTCCGAAGCCCATAGCAAGAGAATGCGCTTCAAAAACATCCTGCCCTCCGCCCGCACATGCCCTGAATGAAAAATACATATCCTCAGGTGACTGCGGAGGCGCCGCAAGCGTCTTTTCAAGCTTGTCTATAACTTTCTGCTTACTCTCGGCGGTAATGAAATTTCTTTCCCGTCCCCACCGGCGCTGCTGCTCGACAATGCCTTCCAGACGCTTGATTTCCTTCACCGTATTATCATAATTACGCTGCTCGGTCTTTTTGTCTATCTCACGCTGCGCCGTATACGCGCTGTAATTACCGTTATATGAACGAAATTGCCCCATTTCAAGATCAAATGTCTTATTCGTAACCCTGTCAAGAAAATAACGGTCATGAGATATCACAATAAACGCGCCGTTATAGTTCTTCAAAAAATCTTCCAGCCACTCCACCGACTCAATATCAAGATGGTTTGTAGGCTCGTCAAGTAAAAGTAAATTCGAATCGGACAAAAGTATCTTGCCCAACGCCACGCGCGTTTTCTGTCCCCCTGACAGCTTGTCAACACACAGATCAAACTCATCCTCGGAAAATCCGAGTCCTTTCAGCGTACCTTTTACCTTAGACTTATAATAAAAGCCGTCAAGGTCAGAAAAACGCTCCTGCAATAGCGTCTGTTTCTTCACAAGTTCATCTATATCGCCTTTTTTATTTTCAATATCAAAACGAACTTCATCAAGACGTTCTTCTATCTCCATAACTTCCGAAAACACTGTAAGGGTTTCATCCCATATGCTTTTTCTGCTTCCGTTCACGGAATACTGATCAAGATAGCCTATACGCAACTCCTTATTTTTAAATATTTCTCCCTCATCATAATCCATTTCGCCTATGATAATTTTTATAAGAGTGGATTTACCCGCGCCGTTTACACCGACAAAACCTATCTTATCACTGCTGTCGACATTAAACGACACATTCTCGAAAAGAGTTTCCTCAAGAAACATCTTTTTTATGTTACTTCCGTTAAGCAGTATCATTTGTCGCTCCTTAGTACATCTTCATATTTTCTATCATTTCAAGTATTTCATATCCATAATTTATATTAGGACACCAGCGTCCTCCAAGCTGCTCTACAAACTTTACGGTTCCTGCCCAGGCGATTGTCTTTACAACATAATATCTATCGTGCGGCTCACCTACGGGCGCGATGCCGACATATGCGCTCATATGATTAAAATGCGCTCTCACACCGTCATCAGGCGTGACAAAGGTTTCATGATCCTCTGTTCTGTCTCCCTCAGGATTTTTTATCTTTATTCCCGCCCAGTTATTCATTTCGGGCAGAACCGCACCTCCGTAATTTCCATAAGCGGTTTCCTTACCGGCCTGAGCGTACATAACCTCGGGACGTATACCGAACAATTCACCGTATTGCCAGTAAAGCGGCGCCGCGTCAATAAACCGTTCTGCCGCGCCCTTTGATTTAGCCCATGCCACTGCCTGCTCCAATGACACCCGCGCGCCGCCTGTTATGTCCGCTTTACCTGCTTCGGGGTTTATAACACGGTACAGAAATGTACACGCTTCTGCCCTCGTAAGCAAGTCTTTCGGACGTATATTCCCGCCGTCGCCAAGCATATACAAATTTACTACCGCTGTTTCAAGCAGATTTTTAT
>CAJTPP010000057.1:4519-4838 GCA_910578235.1 uncultured Clostridia bacterium
AAATTCCTCTCGGCTTACATATTCCCCGCCGTCAAAAGTGCTGTCTTTCTTTGGCATAACATTCTGTATAGTCAGCGAATATCTGTAAAACCAGTCTGTTTTCTTCACATCGTCAAAAACAGTATTGCTTGCGGGCTTTAAAGCAAAAGCGTCTGTAAACATCCTTGCCATCTGCGATCTTGTAATATTTCCACCAAGATTAAGATTTCCAAATTCATCTCCCTCTACTATACCGTTGTCACAGCAGTATTCCACACTCTCCGCCGCCCACGGATACGCAGCCGTCTGTGACTTAACAGACTCGCTTGCCGCCATAGAC
>CAJTPP010000057.1:4852-7516 GCA_910578235.1 uncultured Clostridia bacterium
CCGCCACTGCGCATAAAGATACCGTCAAAATCAGCGCGATTAATTTTCTCATTACAAATTCATTCCTTTCGGATAAATATACTTAAAACATTATACACTAAAATCCCGCCGATTTCAACAGCATATAAATATTATTTTCAGACTGAGTCATTATTTGCCACCGCTTTATTGTTTCCGTAGAACAAAGTGCGGAAAAATTCCTTTACAATAAGGCCTATCCCCTTTTTCTCCACTCCGTTTGCCGTATTAAGATCAATTTCAGCCAATGTCTTACCGCCGCTGTTTATTCGCATAACACCTATCTTCTGTCCGGCTTCAAGCGGCGCGCTGATAACCTCATCCATAATGATTTCTTTTTCCACTTCGCCCTCACTGCCTTTTTTTACAAGCATTGAAAAGCTGTCTGACGCGACAACTCTCACCTCATCCTCAATTCCCTTTTCCACATGCACCGTGTCCACCTCGTCACCGGCTGTAACCTGTGTATTTACTGAATAATTTGCAAAACCATAGTCAAGAAGGGACTTTGCTGATGAAAATCTTTCCGCTGATGTCGGCGCGCCCAGCACAACCGCTATAAGCTGCATATCTCCGCGTTTTGCTGTGGCGCTCAGACAGCACAGTGCTTTTGATGTCGAGCCGGTTTTCAAACCGTTCGCGCCTTCATAAAAACGTATCAGCTTATTTGTATTCGCAAGCTGAAATTTGCCGCCCCGAAGCGTGTCCATCCATATGGAACTGTAATTAAATATAGTCTTGTGCTTTATAAGCTCTCTCGACATAATTGCAACGTCACGCGCGCTTGAGTAATGATCATCATCATCAAGACCGTTCGTATTAACAAAATGCGTATTTTCCATAGAAAGCTCTTTCGCCTTTGCATTCATCTGATCAACAAAAGCGCTTTCACTGCCTGCCAGATATTCAGCCATTGCCACGCATCCGTCATTCGCGCTCGCAACCGCGATACCCTTAAGCATATCATTTACGCTAAGTTGTTCTCCCGCTTCAAGGAACATTGTGCTCCCTCCGTAACTCATAGCGTTTTCACTTACGTTAACCATATCGTCCAAAGTTATTTTTCCGCTGTCTACCGCCTCCATAATAAGAAGCATTGTCATAACTTTCGTTACACTGGCTATAGGCACTCTGTCATCAGGATTGCTCTCATAGAGAATATCGCCGCTGCTCTCCTCCATAAGCACCGCGCTCCTCGCCTTCAAACCGAGATCCGTACCGTTATTCTCACCCTCCGCAAGTGCTGCCACACTCTGCGTCATAAAGCATACACAAATTAAAAAGCATATTATTTTCTTCATACCTGTTTTTCCTCCTCAGAGTTTTTTTGTATGAATTTATAATATGCTTTTTATGGTTTTCTATTCATTTAATAGCAAGATTTGTGTTTTATCTTCCGCAATTAAGCCCTCGGATGCGCCTTTGCGTATACATCCTTTATTTTGCTGTTTACTATCCTTGAATACACCTGTGTTGAAGAAATATCAGCATGTCCCATCATTTCCTGTATGGAGTGTAAATCCGCCCCATTTTCGAGCAGGTGCGCCGCGAACGAATGACGCAGAGTATGCGGGGTTATTTCCGCCTGTATTCCCGCCTCGTTTCTGTAATGCTTAATCAGTTTCCAGAACCCCTGACGCGACAAGCGCACGCCACTGCAATTAACAAATAATGCCGTTTCGTTTTCATCCTTTATCATAAACGGTCTGGAATTATTTATGTAATCGCTTATCGCATCTTTAGCCTTATTGCCCATAGGAATTATACGCTCTCTTTTCACTCCTTTGCAACGAATAAAACTCATAGATATATTTACATCTGTACTGTCAAGATTTATAAGCTCGCTCACGCGTATTCCCGTAGCGTACAGCAGTTCCAGCATGGCCTTGTCTCTTATTCCCTTGTTATCACTTGTGTCAGGCTGAAGCAGAAGTTTTTCAACTTCCGCTCCCTCAAGTATCTGCGGCGCTTTCTTTTGAACATGAGGAGCTTCCAGATTTGACGTGGGATTAGCCGCCACCTTTCCGTTCTGCATCATAAACAGGTAAAAGGAGCGAAGAGAGGCAAGAGTTCTTGATACCGTCGAGCTAGCCTTACCTCCCTTCTGCAAAAAAAGCAGATATGACAATATTGTAGTTTTTGTCGCGAGAGCGGCGTCCTTTACACCGCTGTTACTCAAATATGTAATATATTGAGTAACATCACGCTTATATGACTCGACAGTATTCATCGACTTATGTCTTACATTTGTCATAAAACTGGTATATTCTTCTACATACGTGTTCATTGAGTGTGCTCCTCCGTTTACCGTTAGTTTACATATATTTCAGAAATATTACATTTCTGTTTCAATAATGTTATTATATCATAAATTTCAGATTTGTAAATACCTAATTTTTCTTATGTTTACCATATTACGTTAATCACATACCATATATATCCATATCAGGATATTTTTGGAGATATCCAATTCATAAATGTTGTGGTCAAAAATCCCTCCGCCAAAGAAGCGATACAAAATATTGAAAGCATAAGTATTAGAAAAAAAATATAAGAAAAAAATAATTTTTTTTCTTTTTTCTCTTTGTTTATTCCAAAATTTACACTAACAGCCGAAAATATAAGCAATGCCGGAACCGTTATCAG
>CAJTPP010000057.1:7526-9419 GCA_910578235.1 uncultured Clostridia bacterium
CACCATCGGCATCGTGGACAGCATCACAAGCAGTCCCCTGCCTCCGTAAAACTTGAAAAACGACGCCGCTGTAAATCCCATTATAAATCCCTTTCTCACAAGCAATGCGCCTGTCCCTATACAGCCAAACCGAAAAAATCCCATAACAAATATTATTCCGAGCGTTATAAGGTTTGCCGTAAGCGAATTACGGAATACCGCTATATTATTCCTTGTTTCGCTGAAATTAGCAAAAAATCCTCCTATATAATTTTTTATCTGCTCCGCCATTTCATCACTGCCTCTTGCAAGATACAGACTTCCCGCCGCTATTCCCGCCGCAAGCAGGATAACAGCAAATACATACAATGCAGTATTGCTTCTTCCTCTGTTTACCGTCTCATTCATTCTCATTTTACCATTCCTCCCTTTTCATAATATTCAAAAATCAGTGTTTTATGAGCAAATATTTAGTTATCTTTCCTTGATATTGTTTACACATTATTTTAAATTTGGTATAATTGTATATAACAATCACTTTAATAATATAGATCAGGAGGAATAGTATGAACAAATTAATAAAAATACTTTTAAACTGTGTTATTTCCATTTCAATACTTCTAAGTACAGCAGCTATACCGCGTTTAGCGTCAGCCGAGAATACTCTTCCCGAGGACGGACTTCTGTTCCATCTCACCTTTGATGAGGAAAACGCTCTATCGGACTCTTTTGACGCCACGATAGGCGGCACGGTTAAAAAAAACGGATCGGTTTCCATAGTACCGGGCATTGATGAGGAAAACGGTAACGCGCTAAGTATTGCGGATAACGCCGCCGGCAATTACCTTGAGCTTCCCAAGGGTATATTAAACGGAAAAAATTCCGCAACCTTTAGCTTCTGGCTGAAAACAAGCAGTCCGGCCACGGCATGGACATTCATGACAACGCCTGTAACGGGAGCGCAGACGGGCGGAAGTGAAAAATATTTAGGACTATTTGCAACAGCGTCGTCACTGAAATCAGAGAGATATAATGTTGACGGTATACGTACCGGCTTTGTGGAAATTGGCGGAGGCGACTATACGGACTGGAAATATATAACAGCTGTATATACTCCCGACAGCACAAGAGTATATATTAACGGAGTCCTTGCCGGCACCAACAATGATCCCGTCAATACCGAGGAAATAATGACCGCCGGCGCTTCAACCTGGATAGGTCATGCAAATTGGAGCGCCGGAGAAGGCTTCAGCGGTATGATTGATGATTTCCGTATATACGGCAGAGCATTAAGCGAGACCGAAATTACAGCTCTAAGCGCAAAAGCCGTTGACCGTGAAAATCAAATGCTCGCGAAAGAAAAAAACTGTCTTGAAATAAATACTCAGTTTTATTCAAATGACGAAATTGCATATGACGCAAGCGGCAAAGACATAAATATCTCTATACCGTCAAACAACGAAAAGAGCGTTGCCGTTATCGGCGCGTCATACACGGACAGTATATTATCCAATGTAAAATCAGAAAGAAAAGATCTTTCAGTCGGAATAAATTCCATTACACTCAATGGCGTAAAGAAAAACGACAATGATACTGTCAAAGCGTTTGTATGGGACTCTTTTGAGGGTATAAGGCCCGTTCCCGATTTAAAAGACAGCAAAGTATTTCAAATCAGCAGCGGCTCGTCCGTAACTATAAAAACCACTGTTACAAATTATCTGCCGTCTGAAAGAACAGTTGCTTTTTCTGTACTTGGTATCGATGAAAAAGGTTCATCTGTACATATGCCTGTTCTTTCAGACGACGAAAAAAGCATTAATGTAATGGAAAACTCCGAATTTTCCGCAAAGGTTATGGCAGCTCCGGAAATTGCCTATTATAAGATAGTCATTCAAGACTTGACAGATATCCAAA
>CAJTPP010000057.1:9433-14745 GCA_910578235.1 uncultured Clostridia bacterium
TATGACGCCGGCCATCTTCCCGTCTCCCGTGTGTCATTCCCCGACGCCTCGCCGGAGGACACATTCGGCACCACTATGGCGGCGCATGATCCGTCAATATTCAAGGATCCGAAAACCGGCATATATTACGCGTACAATACCGACGCTTATACCGATAACTATGTCGATAAGAATGGTAATACACTAAAGGACACATATCCTATGGACACATTTATGTCCGCCGATCTTGTCAACTGGGAACGTATTGACAACAATTTCAGAATTCCCGAGTCAGCAATTAACTTCGGCGAAGAAATCTACAAGCCTATAGGTTCAAATATGAATGCCGGAATATGGGCGCCTGATATATTCTATGCCGAGGAAGATACCGAACATCCTTACTGGCTGTACTATTCGCTTTCCACAAACGGTCCCAAAGGCAGCGATGGAGATAAATTTGCATATATCCGTTCGCTTATAGGTCTTGTTAAGGGTAAAACCCCTACGGGCCCATGGACTGACTGCGGTGTGGTTATCAGTTCACAGGAAGGGTATAACACAAACGCTATTGACTCAAATATATATACGGACATAAACGGCGACAGATTTTTTGTATGGGGTTCATTCCAGAAAGGTATTCACCAAGTAAAACTTACAGAAAACGGAATGGCGGAAGGAGTCGATTATACGTCAAACTCCCTCATACACAGCACAAGCAAGACTGTCGGAGCCAGACTGTTCTCCACGCCAAACGGAATTATGGGACCCGAGGGCGCGTATATGGTAAACAACACGGATAAAAATTACCGTTATATGTTCACATCATACGGCTGGCTCGGCACAAACTACAATATAAGAATTGCAAGAAACCCGCTTGACAAAACATGGGCGGCCGAAACAGCAAGCAGTTCACACCACAAGCTCCTGGATCATAGAAACAGAAAAGTCGGCACAACCTTTACCGAACAAACCGACAAATCCGAGCTATGGGGTTACAAAATGCTTGGTTCATATAAGCTGGGAGACGGACTGACTTATTACGGCAACGGTCATAACAGCGTGCTTCACGATGATGACGGCTGCTGGTATCTGGTCGAACATTGCCGCAAGCAGCCCGAAGGCTTCGCGGCGTTACAGGTGCGAAAAATGCTGTGGACAGATGAAGGCTGGCCTGTTGTTTCACCTCTTGTATACGCGGGAGAAAAAGAGCAGGCCATTCCCCGAAACATGCTTTACGGAACATGGGATTTATCAAGCGTTGGGCAGACAATACGCGAAGAAAATGCCAATGATGTAAGCGTTTTCGCCAACAAAGAAAAATTCGATCTTCCTATATGCTCTTCACAGCTTATACTACAGGCTGACGGTACGCTCGGTAATAATCTCGGAACATGGGAATATGACAATGACCACACTGTAACAATTAATTTTACAGCCGACGGCAATAATGACAAGTATGAATTTTACAAAAACGGCGATACCATGAAACTGTTTGTTCTCACAGGCTATGATAAAGACATGAGAGAAAGTGCACTTGTCATGACAGGTACAGACCAAAACGATATCGCAAACTTCGCAAAGAAAAACAACGCCGTCGCCCAGAGTACTAAAATTGCAGAATAAACACAAGCATACTGTACGGATAATTTATATAAAAATGTCCGCAAACTTAATATATATGCTTTAGGGCACAGATAATAAAATACAGCCGCTTATAGCGGCTGTATTTTATTATCTTATAAACTTATTAGTTGTTCAAAAGGCTGTCAAGCTCGTCAGAAACAGCTTTTTTATCGAGATTTCTTCCGATAAACACAAGCTTTATCATTCTGTCTCCCGCCTTTTCATCCCAGTCATCCATGATTGAAGGATCATTTTTTATGAATTCCTCAAGCTGTCTTTTCGGCGCGGACGCAAGCCAGCGTCCGTTTTCATACATTTGAATTTGCTTTCCCGCCTGCTCAAACACAAATGACATATCATCGTCCGCATCTACCCATACAATTCCCTTACACCTGATTACAGCGTCAGGGAAACTCTCTGTTGCCCATTTTTTTAGCTTATTCAGATTAAATGGTCTGCGGCGGTAATATACAAACGAGCCTATTCCGTATTCCTCGGCTTCCCCATGATCGTGGTCATGATGGTGATGTCCGTGATCATGGTGATGATCATCATGACTATGCCCTTCATATTCATGATGATGTCCTTCAGTATTCTTCTCAAATTCAGTAAGCCAGCCCGCAGAGGAAAATGTCTCGTCTATGTCAAACTGCTTTGTGTCAAGCACATCCTTCAACTCTACCTTGGCATAATTCGTTTCAATAATTTTCGCTTTAGGCTGCAGTGCTTTTACAACCGCTCTTACCTTATCAAGATTTTTAGCTGAAACCTCGTCAACCTTATTTATTATAATAGTTGAGCAAAACTCAATCTGCTGTATAAGAAGATTTTCTATATCCTCATCATCAACTTCACCCATAAGCTTTTCACCGCCTCCGAACTCGTCTACAAGCCGAAGCGCGTCTACTACCGTTATAACTCCGTCCAGACGCACAAGCGGCGGCACATCACTGTCCGGAACAGACCCGTCCATCATAGAAATAGTCTGCACAATAGGCAGCGGCTCACATATTCCGCTTGCCTCAATGAGTATATAATCAAACTTGCCGGACTGCGCAAGCTCCGTGATTTGTTTCATAAGATCAACCTTGAGCGTACAGCATATACATCCGTTTGTAAGCGGAACAAGACTCGCGTCCTCCTCCTGAACAACTCCTCCCTTTTGTATAAGAGACGAGTCAATATTAACCTCGCCTATATCATTTACTATAACCGCCGCCTTATATCCCTCCTGATTGGACAAAATATAATTCATAAGCGTTGTTTTTCCCGCCCCAAGATAGCCTGTAAGCAACGTAACCGGTATTCTTTTCATTTTATTCAGCCTTCTTTCTCCTTTTATATACGTTTGCTGTATTATACCACATTTACACAAAAATTACAACCTCTACCATCCATAAACTATGCCGTAAGGCCACCCTGAAAGACTGCCCAGATTGTATACTCTTGTATATCCCATGGAGCATAATTTCCGGGCGGCTAAATCGCTGCGCGAGCCTGTGCGGCAATACAGCATTACAGGCATATCTTTCGACTCTATAAGCTCTGCGGCAGTTTTCTCGTTTATATTGTCAACAGGCAAAAGTTCTGCCCCGTTCGCATGACCTGTTATAAATTCCTCTTCCTCCCTCACATCAATGATTATATATTCCTTTTCCTTATCCATAACAGCTTTCGCTTCTTCAAAAGTAACAGACATATATTCCGCTTTCATTTTTTCTCCCTCATAATTTGTTTCCTTTATTGTATATAACACTTATACCACTAAAAACATTAAAAGTCAATAAAATAGTATTTATAACCAAATTTACTTGCATTTTTCGCCATTATATGTTATAATTGCCGTATATCAGACAAAATTTATCAGATTATCCGTTTTATGGATAATTACAGAAACAGTGAGACGGACTTCATTACATAGATATTGTGTACAGATTACTGTTTTGTTTTTTTATTTTGTCATGTCAAAATCAGAAAAAGGAGTTGTATTTATGGAGGGGTTTTTAGAAACTGTCAAGAAAATTAACGACGCCGTCAACGGAGTTGTATGGGGATGGCCGGCGCTTATACTGCTGGCATTTGTAGGGGTGCTGATGACATGTCTGACAAAGTTTTTTCAGTTATCTCATATAAAACACTGGTTCAAAAACACAATAGGAGCCATATTCAAAGATAAGCATGTAACAAAGCATACGTCTGACAAATCCATATCACAGTTTCAGAGTCTCTGTACCGCACTTGCCGCAACAGTAGGTACAGGTAATATTGCAGGCGTAGCGTCGGCAATAGCCACAGGCGGACCGGGAGCAATATTCTGGATGTGGATTATCGCATTCTTCGGAATGATGACAAATTATTCCGAAAATGTACTTGGTATTCTTTACAGAATTAAAAATAATAAAGGCGAGTGGTCAGGCGGAGCCATGTATTATTTGAAAAACGGCCTTGGTACAAAAAAAGGCTGTAAACACATAGGTATTATCCTTGCGGTATTGTTCAGCTGTTTCTGTCTGCTCGCATCCTTCGGCATAGGAAATATGACGCAGGTTAACACAATGGCATCAAATGTACAGGCCGCATTTTTCGGCAGTATTGACAAGCTTATTGTTATGGGGCCCGTATCGTTCAGCCTTGTCAAAGCTGTTACAGGCGTTGTCATCATGCTTTTTGTCGGTCTTGTTATCATAGGCGGATTAAAAAGAATTGCGGCTGTTACAGAAAAGATTGTTCCTGTAATGGTTATACTCTACCTTTTAGGTACGCTTGCTATATGCATTATTCATATAAATATGTTTGGTGAAGTGTTCACCTCCATATTTAAAGGCGCATTCGGATTAAAAGCCATAGGCGGCGGCATTGTCGGTTCTGGAGTTAAAATGGCAGTTCAGATGGGTATGAAGCGCGGAGTATTCTCAAACGAGGCCGGCCTTGGCTCATCCGTCATGGTACATTCCAATTCAAACGTCAAAGAACCGGTACGTCAGGGTATGTGGGGCATATTTGAGGTTTTTGCCGATACGATAGTTGTATGTACTCTTACAGCTTTTGCCGTACTTTCATCAGGATTTTTCAATCTCGAAACCGGACAGCTTGCCATAAACATTGCAGATACAAACTCTCTCGTGGGTCAGGCTTTCGGTGTCACTTTCGGTCAGGTCGGCACATGGTTTGTAGCAATTGCGCTGCTGCTGTTTGCATTCTCAACAGTACTTGGCTGGAGCCATTACGGTACAAAAGCCTGTGAATATTTGTTTGGCACACAATATACACTTCCGTACAAAATTATTTTTGTAATAGCCGTATTCGGCGGAGCGGTCATGGGCGAAAATCTGGCCTGGGATTTATCAGATACTTTCAACGGTCTCATGATGATTCCAAACCTTATCGGCGTGCTTGTTCTGTCACCGCTTGTATATAAATGTACAAAAAACTATGTCGACCGTCATTTCCGTCAAAAAAACATAGAGCCAATGCTTTCTATGTATGATGATATTCAAAAAGAACATGCCGAAGCAGTAAAAAAAGGCGCCGAATAACAACAAAAAAACAGAGTAATCCTCTGTTTTTTGTTGTTATCTCACCCCCTGACGCGGCGAGCGCTGCTGTACATCAGGCAACGGTGACGGTGAGACTTCGGGCGGCTGTGATCCTTCTATAATCGGAGCCTCTGTAGGACGGGACTCAAGCTGTTCCTCTAAATTTTCTATTTC
>CAJTPP010000057.1:14807-16427 GCA_910578235.1 uncultured Clostridia bacterium
TTTCCCGCACCCGCCGAGGATGTCTGCTGCATTTCATTGCTATCGCTTCCTACCGTCATTCCAATATAATATATAACCGCAAGCAAAACTATTACTGCGCAAATTACGGCAATTATAAACTTTCTGCCTTTTCTTTTCCTGTTAAAATTACCATATATCTCCATTAATGTCACCTCATATTTATTAATATTATAATTTTACCACACTTTGCGCAGAAAATAAATACAAATATTTATCTTTCACAGATTTTTTTAATATTTTTTCCATAGCTCTTTCATATAAATCCAGCTGTTTCTCATAACGCTTTGCAATCTCCCGCTGTTCATTCTCAGTTTTGCACCGGTCCGTTTTATAATCTACAAGAATTATGTCACCATTATTATCCTCAAAATAAAGATCAATAATACCCTGCACAACGACCTTTTCATTCTCATATCCCACATCCAGCGAAGTATCATATTCACAAGCTGAAATTTCGATTTCAAAAGGCTTTTCACGATATATTTTTTTCGCGTCAAAAACCTTTTTTCCCATATCGCTTCTGAAAAAGCCGCACACATTAGAACAAATCATCTCTATAATTTCTGTATCATCTGCAATATCACTGTCTATTTGCCCGTCCTGAACAATGCGCGCCAATTCGTCATTAACAAATATTTCGTACTCTTTCTCATCAATGGTTTTCATTTGTTCTATATCTATATACGCCATCAGCTGATGATGCGCCGTACCTATCTGCGCTCCCATCTTTTCCTCGCGCATAAACGATGGTTTTCTTGTCATGTATATAGGATCATCCTCATGAATATGCTCCATGTCCTCCATTTCCTTTATAGCTGTGACTGACGTTTTTGCAGGAATTTGACCGCTAAACGGATATGCATACTTAAATTCAAGAATTTTCCGCACAGCACTGCGCACCTCATCCATATTCTCAATTTTAAGCTCTTTTTTATCGCTTTGTTCTGCTTCCGCGTAATCCGCAGAATACATTTCAACATCCTCGCATGTCCAATACTCTCCTCCGCTTTCCACAGCGGGAATTATCCAATCCGCATATGATTTAGCAGTCTCCGCAACACGCGCAGATATTGGTTTACCGCTGTACTTCTCATGCCAGCTTGCTTTCTGAAGCTCATAATCCTCATATGTTTTATAATTTTTCGCCGCTGTTACAATAAGCTTTTCCTTTGCTCTTGTGGCAGCAACATATAAAAGCCGCATTTCTTCGGAAAGATACTCTCGCTTATTCGCATCTCCTATATATTCATTAAACATCAGCTTTTTACAGTACATATCATCATAATTATAATAATCTATACCAATTCCCGCATCCTTGTGAAGCATAATACGGTTTTCTTCTCCCGAATGTGTAAAAGCAAATTTCCCTGACGTTCTTGCCAGAAACACAATCGGAAATTCCAGCCCCTTACTTTTATGAATGGTCATAATTCGTACAACATTATGATTTTCATTCACAAGCTTTGCTCCGCCTATATCCTCGCTCCGGCTTTCCATACGCTCAATATACCTTATAAAATTAAATATACCTTTAAAACCCGAAGCCTCATATTTTTTTGCCCGCTCATACAGTAATTTTAAATTAGCCTGCGCCTCTTC
>CAJTPP010000058.1:0-6236 GCA_910578235.1 uncultured Clostridia bacterium
CCTGACTGTTATAATTGAAGGAATGCCGTCGGGAGTGAAGATAAGTATTGATAAAATCAACGAGCAGCTTGCAAAGCGTCAGAAGGGTTACGGACGCGGAGGAAGAATGCTTATAGAAAAGGATACGGCTGAAATTCTTTCGGGAGTACGCGGAGGAATAACTCTGGGAAGTCCGATAGCGATTAAAATAGAAAACAATGATTGGAAAAACTGGGAAGATATTATGGGGACAGAAAAGTCAAATGGCGAAAAAGCCGTTGATTGTCCGCGTCCGGGTCATGCTGACCTGACAGGAGGGATGAAGTATAATCATACTGACCTGCGAAATGTGCTTGAAAGAGCGAGTGCAAGAGAAACCGCGGCAAGAGTGGCAACGGGAGCGCTTGTACGTCAGCTTTTGGAACCGTTTGGCATAGAGCTTCTAAGCCATGTAAAAAGAATAGGGTCTGTTGAGGATACAGCCGATGTTAACGCTGAAGGATTTTTTGAAAAGGTTCAGAATTCTCCTGTCGGTTTTGGTGACGAGGCGTCGGCAAAAAAAGCTATGGAATATATCGACAATATTAAAAAAAGCGGTGAAAGCTGCGGAGGTGTGGTTGAGACAATAGTAAAAGGCGTGCCCGCGGGATTGGGAAGTTACGTTCATTATGACAGAAAGCTTGACGCGAATATTGCATTTTCCGTGATGAGTGTTCAGGCGGTTAAAGGTGTGGAAATCGGCATGGGTTTTGGTGTGAGTGAGGTTTCTGGTTCAAAGGTGCATGATGAAATAGCGTATACGGATACATTTCACCGTCTGACAAATAATGCCGGAGGAATAGAAGGCGGTATGTCAAACGGCGAGCCTATTGTTGTAAAAGCTGCTATGAAGCCTATACCGACATTGTATAATCCGCTCAGTACGGTTAATATTAAGGACAAGTCCGTTCATAAGGCGACAGTGGAACGCAGTGATGTCTGCGCTGTGCCAGCGTGCTCGGTAGTTGTTGAAGCGGTTGTGGCATTTGAGATTGCAAAGGCATTTCTTGACAAATTCAGCGGCGACTGCATGGCTGATATTAAGTCGTATTATAACGCATATACAGACAGAATAAGTAAATTCTGATTAAAAGGATAAACTCTTAATGAGAGGTGGTGAAGGATTTTTGACTGAAAATGAGTTGATAAAAAAATGTAAAAAAGGTAACAGAGAGGCTTTTAACAGGCTTTTTGAGATATACCAGTCACAGGTGGTAAATATAGCTTATGGTATGCTTTCTGACCGTGAGGACGCGTATGACGCGTCTCAGGAAGTTTTTGTGAGAGTATATAAAAATATCGGTTCATTTAAAGAAGAAGCCTCCTTCAACACATGGCTGTACAGAATAATTGCGAATGTATGTTCGGATATACTGCGCAAGCGTCAGAAGAATTCAAAGGTTATAAGTATATCGAATATGTCGGACGAGGAAAATGATATGGAACTTCCCGATGACGCTCCCACTCCGGAGGAAAATATGGAGTTGACGGAGCGGCAAAGAATAGTGAAAAATGCTATATCACAGCTGCGTGATGAATATAGAATCGTTATAACAATGTGCGATATAGAGGATATGAGTTACGATGCCATAGCAGATATGCTTGGAGTGCCGAAAGGAACGGTGAAATCTCGTATAAATCGTGCAAGGAACGCTTTGAAGAAAATTTTGATAGAAAAGCGGGAACTTTTTTGAAGCTTTATGCGTCTAATATAGTGTAAGAAGAAATACAAGGAAAGGGGGAGAAATAATGGATTGCGAACATTTTGCAAGAAATCTTGACAATTATGAAGATCTTACCGAAGATGAAAGATTGGAAATGACACAGCATGCTGCTGAGTGCGAAAGTTGCGGCAGGGAATTGGATTTCATGCTTTCTATCATTGAAACTGCGAAGTCTCTCCCGAAAGTAGAGTTGCCGCCGGACTTTATGGATAAGCTCAATGTGCGTATTGACGCAGAGGAACGTAAAAGACGCGGCATGGCATTGCGTATAAGAGCTAATGTTGTTAAAAACTGGCGTCAGTATACAACAGCGGCGGCTTGTATGGCGCTTGTGGCCGTAATTACATCGAACGGCATGAGTCTTGTAAGTAAAATGCCAATCAGTGATAATAATGTTGTGTATAATAATGAGACACAGCCGCAGAATGACACGTCACCTGTTATAACGCCAGAAGTGAAGGAAGTAAATGTTTCAGAAAACAGAGAAAAAAGGGATAACAGTGATACAGACAGCGTTGTTTCGGATGGAAATGCACCAGATAAAGCACTGTCAAATGATCCGGTAAAAAAACCTGTAAGAGTTGCTTCGTCTGATACTAAAACGTATTCGGTTAGGGTTACGCCCAAGGCTGCTGTATCCGCTTTAAAA
Source organism: uncultured Clostridia bacterium (assembly GCA_910578235.1). GTDB lineage: Bacteria > Bacillota > Clostridia > UBA1381 > UBA1381 > Hominilimicola. Next base: position 2,392 of record CAJTPP010000058.1, read on the forward strand.
GAAGATAATATTAAAGCAGAAAGCGATGAGCCGCTTTCTGAGAATATGCAGCCGGAATATCCGGGCGAGGATACTTCTGCTATGGAAGCTAATATTGCCGTGGCAAACCTTAGTGATAATGAAAACGGTATTGTAGCTTTCAGCAATGAACCTGAAGAAGGAATAAATGTCAACGGAAGAAGTATTCAGGATGATTATTCAATTGCCAACGGCGGTGAGCTTATGATAGCGAAATATGAGCCTCCGCAGGATGGAGAGGACGCGGACAGTAAAAAAGCGATAGGGAAGATAAAGATTTCATCGAAAGATATTGATGAGGCTATGGATGTAATCATGCAGCATGCGCATGATGTAAAAGGAGATTATTATACAACAGATTCTGCTAATTTATCGCTGATGCTTTCAAGTCTCATACAAAAAGGAGTTAATTATACGAATTATACTCCGGCATATGAGGGAAATATTCAGTTTCAGCTTGTTATAGAATAAAAGGGTAAATAAATACCGGCTCTGATGAGCCGGTATTTTTTGTATAATTAGAGGTGTATCAAATGATACACCTCTAAACATATTTAGATTTTATTAGTACGTCGATTAAATGTTATTGCTAAAAGTCGCTTTCTTCATCATCTGTAGCTGAAGCTGACTGCATTACAGGTTGTTTTGGTTCAGGTATTTCTACCATGGATGGAGGGACTGCCGCATTTTCAGCGGAGCCGCCTTTTTTTCCGTCCAGACGCTTAAATATTTCCGCAACAGTATCATCAACAAGATAGTGTGATATAACGGCGCATATGACGGCGAAAATATAAACAGCAATGACATATTTCATATTTCCGACATGACCTGTCTGGACAAATATATCTACAATAATCATGTGATACAGATACAGTCCATAAGATAAATCAAACTTAAACCGTATTTTACCGAAGCTGTATCCTATACCTATGGTCAGCATACAAAGCAGTAATACCTGAACCATATCCTGATAATCGCCTATGCGAATATTAAATTTCTCGCAGTACAGAGCGCGTATAATGAACAGGATTATACATAAAATTTTTGTATGAGCAAGATATGGAATGATTTTATCGCGATAATGGTACATAAACCAGCCTGCGAAGTAAATATAAAAATATGGCAGACAGGTATGAGATATGATGTTTCGTCCTGTTTCGGGAAGTATCTCCTGTATATACGGTACAACAAGATTGAACACAACTGATATTGCAAGCACGGCAATCCATACCCATACTTTTCTGTTTTTCAAAATAGGGTATATAAGTGCGGTAATAATGTAGAACTGTACGGTGAATATCATTGTCCACAGATTTGCCTGAAAATTTCCTATTCCGAAGCTGTTTATAAAATCGGGCTGAGGAAGATCCCTTATAAATACAAGTTGTCCGAGAAACCATTTGAAAAATTCGCGCGTCGGTTCAAAACCGCAGAAAGCTGCCGCAACGAGTATTCCGACTATAATACATACCCAAAGAGACGGAATTATACGAAGTACCCGCTTTTTAAGAAATTCGCCTATACCTCTGCTTCGTTCCATGGATGCGGGAACAAGGAAGCCACTTATGCAAAACAGAACAACAACGCCGTTCCACCAGTCGAATATATGTGAAACTTCCTCAAGACGAACGTGACGCATTATATGAAGTGTCATAACATAAAACGCGCTGTACAGCCGCAGCAGATCAAAGCAGTTTTCAGCAAATTCATATTTTTCGGCCTTTTGTATTTTTTTCATATTTTCACCCCCCCCGATTTTGTCGAATATACATATTATATGTCATAAAATAGTATAAGTCAAGAGCGGGAGATTATACGGTTTATTCTGTTTTTCCAAGAGGACGGATAACCTTGTTATACATATAAATATAAAATGCGACTGACATACAGATAGCGGCGATTTCCGCGATTGGAAACGCCCACCAGACAAGATTGACATTGCCAAATCTTGAAAGTATGTAGGCTACGGGTAACAGTACAACCAGCTGTCGTGCCACGGATATGAACATGCTTAAAAGCCCGTTTCCGAGTGACTGGAAAGTTGAGGAAAGTATTACGGACGCTCCGGCGAAAATGAAGCTCAGACTTATTATCCTAAGCGCCGGTATACCTATAGACAGCATATGATCGGAAGCGTCGAAAAGCAGCAGCATTTTGTCGGGGAAAAGCTGGATAAGCGTAAAGCCGAGAAGCATTATACCAACCGCATAGCATATGCTAAGGCGAATGGTTTTTAAAAGCCTGTCCTTCTTTTCAGCGCCGTAGTTGTATGATACTATAGGCACCATACCGTTGTTAAGACCGAATATAGGCATAAATACAAAACTTTGAAGCTTGAAGTATACGCCTATTACCGCTACTGCCGTTGATGAGAATACAATAAGTATCTTATTCATACCAAATGTCATAATTGAACCTATCGCCTGCATAATCATTGACGGTATTCCTACTGATAATATGGTCTTTATTATCTTTATATCGGGTTTTATAATGTTTCTCATATCCACGTGTATTTCTTTGTTTTTTGTTTTGTTGAGAATAAAAGCGAAAATTGCCGCGATAATCTGACCTATAACAGTCGCGACTGCAGCTCCCGCTATACCCATTTTCGGCGCGCCGACAAGACCGAAAATTAAAATCGGATCAAGAACAATATTTATTATAGCTCCTGTTAGCTGTGTAAACATGGAGTATAGTGTTTTTCCCGTAGACTGCAAAAGTCTCTCAAAGGTAAATTGTCCGAAAATACCAAAGGAAAAAATAAGTGATATTGACAGATACTCCACGCCCATGTCAGTTATTTCGGGAGAAGCCGACTGCGCGATATAAAACGCTCTGACAATGGTCAGTCCCATAATCAGTGATATTATATATCCTATTCCTTCAAGCAAAATACCGTTGACTGCCGCCTTATTTGCGGCGTCTGTATTTTTTTGACCGAGCGCGCGCGATAAAAGAGCGTTCATACCCACGCCAATTCCTGACGCGACAGCAATCATAAGATTTTGCATAGGAAAAGCGAGTGATACGGCTGTAAGAGCGTCCTCGGATAGTTTGGCTACAAATATGCTGTCTACCACATTGTAAAGCGCTTGTACAAGCATTGAAATTATCATTGGCAGAGACATTGATATAAGAAGCTTGTTGACGGGCATTACTCCCATTTTGTTTTCTCTTGTTTGTTCCATTTTATTACTCCCTTCTTCTAACGTATCCTTTTAATTATACAGCAAAATACGCGTATATTGCAATAGCTATGTTTAATATTTTACTTTTTGTTCATATTTTATTTTTTTATATATTTAATTTATACATATTTGTGTTGACTTTACGAGGTTATTATTATAAAATATTTACAGTGGATATTATTTGAAACGGAGGAAATCAGAGTGAAAAAAAAGAATGAACAGCAGATGAAAATGGGATATTTAATAAAGCGTTTTATTCCGTATTTCAAAAAATATAAATGGATACTTTTGCTTGATCTGTTATGCGCTTCGCTTACAACTGTGTGCGAGCTGGTTTTTCCGATGCTTGTGCGGTACATAACCGATATGGGCATAAATAATATGGCGGGACTTACTGTGGGTATTATATTGAAAATAGGATTATTTTACCTTGTGCTGCGAATTATAGATTCGGGGGCAAATTTTTATATGGCTGATACAGGCCATATTATGGGCGCGAAAATTGAAACTGATATGAGACGAGATTTGTTTTCACATCTTGAAACTCTTTCGCATTCGTATTATGCGGAGCATAAGGTCGGTCAGATAATGGCGAGAATTACAAGCGATCTTTTTGATATTACAGAGTTTGCGCATCAT
>CAJTPP010000058.1:6256-6467 GCA_910578235.1 uncultured Clostridia bacterium
TGAAAATAATTGTTTCATTTATTATTCTTTGCGGCGTTAATGTGCCGCTTACGGTTATAATGTTCGCCTCACTGCCGCTGATATTCGCTTTTGTAAAGTTTTTTAATACGCGTATGCGCAGAGCGTTTAAAATGCAGCGTAATCAGATTGGAGAGATAAATTCTCAGGTGGAGGACTCGTTGCTTGGAATACGCGTTGTAAAATCTTTTGC
>CAJTPP010000058.1:6509-15455 GCA_910578235.1 uncultured Clostridia bacterium
TGGAAATAAAAAGTTCCTTGATACAAAAAAGCTGGGATATTTTTATATGGCGGGTTTTCACACATCAAACAGAGCATTTGAGGGTGTTATGTACCTTATTGTCGTGGTTGCGGGCGCGCTGTTTATGATAAACGGAAAAATAAATCCGGCCGATCTTACGGCGTATTTGCTCTATGTCAGCACGCTTCTGGCGACGCTGCGTACTATTATACAGTTTACAGAGCAGTTTCAGAGAGGCATGACAGGTATTGAGCGTTTTCTTGAAATAATGGACGCGCCGTCGGATATAACTGAAAAGAAGCACGCAAAAGAGCTTGAAAATGTTTGTGGTAATATTAAATTTGAATCAGTAGATTTCCATTATCAGGATGATAAAAATAACATACTTACCGATATTAATCTGGACATAAAAAAAGGTGACAGTGTGGCGCTTGTCGGTCCGTCGGGCGGCGGCAAAACGACTATGTGTAATCTTATTCCCCGTTTTTATGACGTCACGGCGGGACGTATTCTTATTGATGGGCAGGACATTAAGGATGTCACGCTTAAATCACTGCGAAATGCGATAGGCGTTGTACAGCAGGATGTGTATCTGTTCTCAGGTACTGTTTATGATAATATTGCGTACGGCTTGCCCGGAGCGGACAGGGAAGCTGTAATCGAGGCGGCGAAGCTGGCCGGAGCGCATGATTTTATTTCCGCTCTGGAAAACGGATATGACACTTATGTAGGTGAAAGAGGAGTAAAGCTGTCCGGCGGACAGAAGCAGCGAATAAGTATTGCCAGAGTGTTTTTAAAAAATCCTCCTATACTTATTCTTGACGAGGCTACCTCCGCGCTGGATAATGAAAGTGAGAAAATCGTTCAGGACTCGCTTGAAAAGCTTGCTAAAGGCAGAACCGTATTCACAATAGCGCATAGACTTACAACAATACGCAATGCCAATATAATTCTTGTCCTTACTGAAAACGGCATTGAAGAGCAAGGCACTCATCAGGAGCTTATAGATAAGGGCGGCCTGTACTATAATTTGTACAGTATGTATGCGTCGCTGTAATTATGTGATTGAACATAACCGTGAAGGTTTAAATATAAATAATTAGGAGGGAACCATATGAACAAAAAAATGATAACAGTAATTCTTGCAATGTCTATTCTTGCGGGAGCGGCTGCGCCCGCTGTGTGTGCCGCGGACTTTGGCGTTGGCAGGGAATACCGCATGGAGGAGGATAGCGAAGCTAAAAAACAGACAACAGAGCTTTACCGAAACCGTCCCGTAAAGCTGAAGCAGGCGGAGGATTTAAACCGCGGTCTTATTGCGGTACCCGCAAAGGATGGCGGAATACTTGTAAGCTGGCGCTATCTCGGCACGGACGGAAGCGCGTACTATGCGGAAGTATACAGGAATGACAAACATATCGCCACAGTGTCAGACACCACAAATTATTTAGATAAGGATGGAAAAAGCGGCGATGTCTACAGCATTACTGTTTGTGACAGTGGAGGTAAAACCATTGATACGGCAAGTACAGCCGCATGGGATAAGGAATATATGTCCATCCCTGTAAAGCGGTATGATAAGGGGGATTACATAGTAGATGACGCGAGTGTGGGAGATCTTGACGGTGATGGTGAATATGAAATAGTGTTACGCCGAACGCCTGCGGATTATTTTAATCAGATGCAGGTGGAAACAGACGAAAAGACAAAGGAAGTAACGAAGGTAATTGATACCCGCGAGGCTTATCCGCTTGTTGAGGCGTATAAGATGGACGGCACACATATGTGGACGCTTGATATAGGTAAAAACGAGGTTAATGAGATTGATGTGAATTTCCTCGTGTATGATCTTGACGGAGACGGGAAATCGGAGGTTGTCATGCGTTCATATGACGGTATGACAGACGGAAAAGGCAACAAAATCGGTATAGCTGACGCGGACTGGACGCAAAGTCTGCAAAAGCAGAAGGACAGACAGTATTTGTCAGAGGGTAATGAGTATTTGTCTGTATTTGACGGCGAAACAGGCGAGGAAACCGCGCGGACAGAGCTTCTTCCCGCGCGTGATCCGCTTTCAAGCTGGTCGTCTAAATATAAAGATACATCACGTCTTACAAAGCGCGCGAGTCATTATCTGCTGTCGGCCGCGTATCTTAACGGAGAAACACCGAGCATTGTAATGTTAAGAGGCGCATGGGACGCTGTGAAGCTTGCCGCATGGGATTACAAAGACGGTAAGATTACAAATTTGTGGCAGTATGATTCCGGGGATACGCAGACCGTTGAAAATATGTACAATGCGGGTTATCATAGTATGGCGGTTGCCGATATTGATTTTGACGGCAGGGATGAGATACTGTCAGGCGCGGGAGCCATTGATGACAACGGGAAATTTATGTATGCGACATATGCGGAGGTTGACGGAGAAAAAACGAAGCTGTGTCACGGCGACGCGTTTGACGTTGCTAAAATGACTCCGGGTTATGACGGGTATTATATATGGGCTTGTCATGAAACAAAGGAGCTTCCCGCCAATATTGATCTGCATGACGCGCGCACAGGACAGGTGATTTACGGTTTTAATAAGCCGAAGGATACGGGCCGTTCAAGAGCGGCTGATATTGATCCGACAAGCGAAGGCTGGGAAGTCTGGGGATCAACAGGCACTCCGCTTATGTCTTATGACGGAAAACAGCTCGTTTCAGGTGTTGCGGAGGAACTTGAGCCGGCCTTTAAGGATGAAACTCTTGTTCTGGGAAGCGGTGATACGCTTGCTGACGGCTGGAATACTTTCCGATATCGTTATGCAGACGGAACGTATTCTAAAAATGATAAAGGTCAGACGATTTCAACAACACTGCCTATGAATTTTAAAGTGTTCTGGGACGGTGATATGCTGTCAGAGCTTGTTGACGGTACAACAATTTCAAAATACAACTGGAAAGACAAATGTGTAGATATTCTGTACGAGGCGAAGGAATGCGCGTCAAATAACGGCACAAAGGCCGTACCTTGTCTTGCGGCGGATATATTCGGAGACTGGCGGGAGGAAATTATATGGCGTGATGAAAAGAACACTGAGCTTAGGATTTACGCGACGCCGTATGAAACGGAGTACAAGATCCCGACGCTTATGCACGACATAACTTATCGCGAGTCAATAGCTTGGCAGAATAACCATTATAATCAGCCGGCCAATACGAGCTTTTATATGGGCGCGGAAACGGCAGATGTTCCGGCTCCTGAAATAAAAACTGTTTCGGGAAAGGTTAATCCTGATTTACAGGTATATGGCGATAAACATCTTGATTTGCCTGTACAGGGAGCGCTGACTGCCTCGCCGTCAAATCCGTTTACGGATATAGCCGCGTCTCATTGGGCATATGATGATGTGATGAATATGTATAAAGAAGGCATTATCAGCGGTATTACGGAAACGACATTTGATCCGGACGGTACGGTTACAAAAGGGCAGTTTGCAACCCTCATAGTTAATCTGCTCGGACTGCCTGTAGGTAAAGCGGAGGACAATGCTCATTGGGCGAGGGTGTTTGCTGACGCGGCAAATAGCGCGAAACTGATTGATAATAATATATCTTTTGGAACAAACGCTGATCTTGACGCGCTGATTACACGTGAGGAAATGGCGTCAATCATTGTAAAAGCGGCTGAATATAAAAATGCCGGAGTTCCTGAATATGAGCTTGCAGTTATGAGCGATTTTGAAAAAATTTCCCAGTGGGCGAGAGATGACGTCAATGATGCTGTTATTTTAGGCATTATCAGCGGTTTTGAGGACGGTACCTTCAGACCGCAGGATAAAGCCACAAGAGCGCAAGCGGCAGTGATGATGTCAAAGCTGTATTTGATTTTGAAATAAGCTTTTATGAAAGTGTGACGGAAACAGTAATTTTAATTACTGTTTCCGTTTTTATATAAAAAGTATTTTTATACGTAAAATGCTTTTTTTTGCACAGCAAATATGATACAATTATAATATCATGTAAAAGGAGTGTAATCCTATGGGAGTTGGTATCATACGGGGCGGTATAAGCTCCGGTAAAACACAAATGTGTCTTGAGCAGATTGAAAAAGTACATAATGAAAATCCTGCCGCTCACTGTATAATGATAGTTCCCGATCATTATTCATATGAAACCGAGAAAAAATTTGTCGAGCGTTTTGGCGGTACGGGACTGAATAATATAGAGGTTCTGACGCTCAGAAGAATGGCTATTAATAATCTGAGCGCGGCACAGCTTAATCATCTTACCGAAGCGGGTAAGCAGATGCTGATTTATAAGGCGGTAAATAATGCATGCTCGGGGCTTGAAGGCGTTGAAGGAATGGATATGAAGCTGCTGAGCGCAATGCGTAAGCAGGGTTTTCTTGATGTGGCGTCCTCGCTTATAAGCGAAATGAAAAGATATCTTGTTACGCCTCAGATGATAGTGGAGCAGATAGAGAATATAAAGGATAATGGCACATTGAAAAATAAGCTGACAGCTTTTGCTGAGGTTTACAGAAATTATTCGGAGTATGTTGAATTATCAGGCTGTACTGACAGTGAAGATGATTTGTATATGCTTTCAAGGTATATTGAGGACAAATGTCCGTTTAATGAGAATACATATATATGGGTCAACCGTTTTGATAAATTTATGCCTCAGCAGATGAGCGTGTTGGAGTCGCTGCTTAAATGCGGCGTGCATATGACGGTGAGTATATGCGGTTATGCTGATGAGGCAGAGCGTGATTTGTACGTGCAAACGGAGAAAACATTTGACAATATAGCTATGCTTGCCTCAATATACGGTTTTGAGGGAGAGGAGACAGCGGGGAAAGCTCTGTCGCATATAAGGGGCAGAGATGATATATACACTCTGATGAGCCGATGGACGGAAGATTTTGTATACGATACAAAACCGGAAAATATGGCGCTGTTTCAGAGCCGTGATACATACGGTGAGATAGAAAGGATAGCGTGTAAGATAACGGATTTAATTCGTGACGACGGATATCGTTTCCGTGATATTGCTTTGCTGTGCGGTGAAGAAGAGGATTACAGACATATTATTGAAGCGGTGTTCGGAGAGTATGATATACCGTATTTTACTGATAGGAAAATTATACTAAGCGATCATCCTATAGCTATGCAGATTTTATCCCTGTTTGGTATTTTGGAGGAGGATTGGAGTTATGACTCTGTATTCCGATACTTGCGGTCGGGATTTATTTACAGAAAAACGGAAAAAGGTAAATATACCTTTTATAATCCCATAGCTCAGGAAGAAATAGATAATCTTGAAAATTTTATATTAAAATACGGTATACGAGGCGCGCGTAAATGGATTAATGACGATGCATGGACCGGTGAAAATGATATTGTGGGAACGGCCTTTGGCTTTGAACAGGAAACGGAAGCTGATGAACAGCTTGAACGGCTTCGTCGTGAAATAACGGCTCCGGTAGAGAAATTTGCGGCCGCGGTAAAAGGAAAAAAGAAAGCGCTTGATTTTGCGTCAGCATTATTTGAATATCTTGAAGATATAAATTTGTATGCGGGACTGAAATCTGATATAGCGGCTTTCAGAAAGGCCGGTATGGTAAACGAGTCGGAACAGTTTACGAAAATATGGAATTTAATTCTTGACGTGCTTAATCAGATGGTAACGGCCTTAGCGGACGATAAAGTGAAAACGGAGGAATTTGCCGCATATATGAGCGTTGGATTGTCAAAATGCGAAATACGGACAATTCCTTCCGGAATTGATCAGGTATACGTAGGCAGCGTGGAGAGAAGCAGCCATTCAAATGTGCGCGCAATGTTTATTGTGGGGGCAAAGAACGGCACATTTCCATCAAGTATAAAAACGGAAGGCTTTTTATCAAATAAAGACAGAAATACGCTGTGTGATGATTATGGGATAAGCATTGCGCCCGATACAAAAAAGAAAACGGACGAGCAGTATTTCAAGGTGTACAGGGCGGTGTGCGCTGTGAGCGAAAAGCTTTATTTCAGTTATTCCGTTCAGGATGAGGAAGGTAAAACACAGCTTCCGTCACATATGATAACAGATATATACAGAAAGTTTCCTCTTATGAAGATATCGGATAATATTATAGAGGACGCGGCAAGGGACATAGTATATATTTCTTCTCCGAAAGCGACTATACATAAAATGCTTGTAAATCTTTCAGACAGATACGGCGGACAGAAAAATCCACTTTGGGACATTGTGCGTGAATGGTATGATGAAAATAATGATTGGAAAAACATACTGTCTCTTATGGACAGGGCGGATTATTATAACAGGCGCGGTGTTATGCTCGACAGTGATATTGCGAATATGCTTTACGGCGGCAGGATAATTTACAGCGCAAGCAGAATAAATACATTCGCGCGCTGTCCGTTTGAGTATTTTCTAAAATACGGGCTTGGCGCGTATGAGCGCGAGGTGTGGGATGTTACGCCGGCTAATATGGGCACTTACGCGCATCAGGTTATAAATGATTTTTGTATTGCCGTAGAGAACGGGGCGGACAATAATGATGCGAAAATAAATGCGTGGCGAAGTCTCAATGATGAAAAGAGCAATCAAATATTAGGCGCTATTATAAGCAAGACGTGTGAGAATATGCTGTCGTCAAATGTGCGCGATAAGGAGCGTACAGCCGGAATATTCCGACGTATGGGTAAAACTATATCCGATGCGGCTCAGTTGGTGCGAAAAAGTCTTTCAGCCGGAAGTTTTGCAGAAAATGGTATGGAGTGTAAATTTGAGATAGATATTACCGATAATATCGCCGTTCAGGGGCTTATTGACAGGATTGACACCTGCGATACGGAGGACAGGTCGTATATGAGAATAGTCGATTATAAGACGGGTAGAACGGAGTTTAATATTGTCAATATAGCTAACGGATATGATATGCAGATGGTCATATATGCGATCGCCGCGGCAAAGCTTATGAGAGATCAGGGGAAAAAGGTTGATGTTACAGGTATTTATTATACGGCGGTAAGAAGTAAATACAGGGAGCTTTCCGCAACGGTTACAGAGGATAATGTGAAGGAGAAAAATATACGTGATATGGTTCTGGACGGTGTGACCTTTGCGGGTGACGGCGAGGAGGAAACAGGCAGAATGCTGTATAGTATGGACAATGATTTTTTCAAAAATCAGACAAGCATGTTTACAAAGGTGAAGCTGGACAAGGATGGTAATATCAAAGGAGTAGGAACGCTTGATGAAATAAACGGGCTTATGGAGCATGTGAAGAATACGATTATTGAAATGGACAGCCGTTCAAGGAACGGTGAAATAAGTCTTACCCCTTATAGCCCGGGCAGCGTTGGGGGCGTGTGCGCATATTGCTCGTACAGCAGTGTATGCAAATTTGATGAGGATAAAAAAGTTATGCGTGAGCCTGATGGCAGCAAAGATGATATATGGGATAATATGAAGCTAAAAGGCGCGGCGATGAGAGGGGGGGAAGAATAATGACTAAATGGACTGACGCTCAGGCACGGGCGATATATGAACCGTCCGGACAGGGTAACATACTTGTTTCCGCGGCAGCCGGCTCAGGTAAGACGGCTGTGCTTGTTGAGCGTATTGCCGATATGGCGGCAAGTGGCGACGCGTCTATAGATGAACTGCTTGTAGTTACCTTTACAGAAGCGGCTGCGGCTGAAATGAAGGAACGCATTATGAAGCGTATAAACGAATTTTACAGAAATGCCGTTTCAAACGGTGACACGGAAGTGGCGTCAAGACTTAGGGAGCAACTGCACCTTACTTCTACGGCTGACATAAATACAATAGACTCCTTCTGTCTAAATGTAGTTAAAAATAATTTTCATATTCTTGGGATTGATCCGAATTTTAGTATAATGGATAAGAGCGAAGGCGATATGCTGATTGACGATACTCTTGACGAAATGTTCCTGTCACTGTATGCGTGTGAAGAGGAACCTGTAAAAAAACGGTTTGAGAGACTTGTCAGAATGTATGCGTCAAACCGTGACGACGAGGGATTAAAGAAAATTGTACGCAAGGTATACGGATTTATTCAGTCCTTTGCGGAGCCGGTAAACTGGCTTCATGAAAAAGCGGATATGTATGCAGAGGATATGACGGAGAGTATATGGATGAAATCTGTTATTCTGGAGGAGAAGAAGAATTATATTGTTAAACGCAATAAAAATGTATGGAATGACATGATTTCTCGTATGCTTATCATTGCGGAGAGGTGGAGCGGCAGAGCCTTTGAAGAAACGGAAGCGCCGTCTCTTATACAGGAGGCGAGCGATTTTTGGGGTAAAAAGCTGTGGAAAAGCGTATGCGCCTGCCTCGACGCGGTAAAAGCTCTTGAAAAGGCACAGACATGGGAGGAAGTTTATAATTTTTATAAGCTTTTTATTGAGAAGAAATCATATCTCGGAAACGCGATAAATAAAATGCCGGCGGATAAGGCGGCAGATGACAGCTTGTGGAGCGAGTATTATGAACAGTATAATGATATGCGCACACTTTTTAGGAATGAGTGTCTGAAGCTGCCGTCAAGGAGCAAGGATGACTTTAACAGTTATGTTCATTCGGATGAACTGAAACAGACGGTGGATGATATTGTATGGATCACAGAGTTGTTTTGTGAATGGTATGATGAGAAAAAGAGTAAAAAAAATGTAAAATCTTTTTCTGACATTGAACATCTTGCTTACAGGCTTTTTTCGGAAAATAAAAATATACGGGAAGAATATGCTCAGCGTTATACCGAGATTTTGATAGATGAGTTTCAAGACACGAATGGTTTGCAGGACGCTATATTTACGCTTATTTCGCGCGGCAATAAAAATATGTTTATGGTTGGTGATCTTAAGCAGAGTATATATCGTTTCAGAGGGGGAGATCCAACCATTTTTAAGGATAAAAGCCGCAG
>CAJTPP010000058.1:15481-16217 GCA_910578235.1 uncultured Clostridia bacterium
AGCAGGACGGGAAAATTATTTCTCTTTCTCAGAATTTTCGCAGCCGTGCAGAGGTTATAAACAGTGTCAACTCACTTTTCGGTTCAGTGATGTCGGATGAGGTTGGAGATGTTTTATATACGGGTGATGAGATGCTTAACCGTGAGCCTGAAAGAGAATGTTATTGTGACGGAGATAATCTGCAAAATCCTCTGAACAGAAAAATGGGATATAATTCTCAGCTTTATCGTATCGCGGTTATACAGGAGGATGAGAAAACAGATGAGAATATAACAGCCGCAAAGGCGGAAGCGGCTTTTATAGCGGATAAAATACGTGAATTGGTGAACGGACATTTTCAAGTATACGCAGGCGACGGAAAGTACCGTGATATAGAATACAGAGATATTGTAATTCTTATGCGCGCGACAAAAAGCAGTGGATTGATTGTGCGTGATGTGCTGGAAAGTCATAGAGTGCCTGCGTTTGTTCAAAAGGAAGAATATTTTGAACGCCGTGAGATTAAACTGATGCTGTCACTCATATCGCTTATAAATAATCATATTCAGGATATTCCACTTGTTGCGGTTATGCGTTCGCCGATTGGCGGATTTACGGAAAACGAGCTTGCGGAAATAAAAACAGAATATAAGGGGCGTTCTTTTTATAAAGCTGTAAAAAGCTATCAATACGGAGAGAATAATAAAGGGAAAAAGCTTCAAAGAAAGTGCGCGCGCTTCATTGCCAATCTTGACCG
>CAJTPP010000059.1:0-5577 GCA_910578235.1 uncultured Clostridia bacterium
CTAACAAAGCCGCCTTAGATGAATATGAAAAGCTGTGCGGTAGTATCGACTGTGATTTTGAGAAAAAAAGCGCGTACACATATTCTATGATTGATAGACAAAAAATAGAGAATGAGGTTCGCGCTTTATGCGGTTTAGGGATAGACGCTGAATTTACGGATACTTTAGAGCTTCCGTTTAAAACAGCGGGAGCTGTAAAAGTTAATAATCAGGCACAGTTTAATCCTTTAAAATTTATTGCGGAAATTTCCCGAGGTCTCAATATATACGAAAATACATTTATTCGAGATATATCTCCTAATACGGCCATTACGGATCATGGTAAAATAACAGCGGATAATATAATTGTCGCGACGCATTTTCCGTTTATTAACAAGCATGGAAGTTATTTTTTGAAGCTGTATCAGCATCGCTCGTATGTATCTGCATTTGAAAACGCACAGGAAATGGACGGAATGTATGTTGATGAGGATGATAAGGGGATGTCATTCCGCTCGTATAAAAATCTTCTGTTTATAGGAGGCGGAGGACATAGGACAGGTAAAACAGGCGGTAATTGGAATGAAATTTATGACTGTGCAAAAAAATATTATCCGGATATAAAAGAAAAATATTCGTGGGCAGCTCAGGACTGTATGAGTCTTGATAAAGTTCCGTATATAGGCTTATATTCAAAACGAACCCCTGATCTATATGTCGCGTCTGGTTTTAATAAGTGGGGAATAACTTCTTCCATGGCGGCGGCTCGTATACTTACAGATATGATATGCGGGAGAGAAAATGAATTTGCGGAAGTGTTTTCACCGCATAGGAGTATATTGAAACCGCAGCTTGCGGTAAACGGATTTGAGGCAACCATGAATTTATTGACGCCTACTACAAAAAGATGCCCGCATTTGGGCTGCGCTCTAAAATGGAATGGTGCGGAGCATACATGGGATTGTCCTTGCCACGGATCACGATTTGAAGAAAACGGTGATCTTATAGATAATCCTTCCACAGGAAATGCAAATGTCAATAAATAGAATAAATAACGCCTGTTATACAGGCGTTATTTATCGTATATAAGAAAATCAACAGATATTTGTTTTTTTAGAAAGTATAATAATAAAGTGCGCGTATTGCAATATGGTATATGAATGTAAATATTAACAGAATAATGTATTGACCAATGCCATTTTTTGTGATAAAATAACAAATATAAATAGTGTCAGGAGCGCATATTAGAAATGAAATGGAATAAATTTAAAAATTATAATAAAAATAAAAGTATATTTAATCGGCATACAATTTTATTATCATGGTTAATTTCTTATATAATAGTTCTTCTGATCCCGTTTGCTGGAAATCTAATTGTAAATGCGCGTGTTCATCATATAATTGAGGAAGATATTTTTGCGTCAAATAAAATGCGCTTAGAAATTTTGCGTGATAAGGTGGATGTTTTTTTTCATGAAAGCGAGCGTATCGCGTCAGAAATGATGGGAGATGATGGTATTGCAAAGCTGTCACAGGCAAACAGTGCCGATAATTTTACACGTTATGATGCAATCAGTATAGGAAATATGTTTCAGCGACATATCTTTTCAGCGTCACATCAGATCAGCGGTTATCTGTATTTTCCGAAAATGGATATGATTTTATCTAATAATTCTTTAATTGATTCTAAAACATTTTATGATACTTATTATTCGGACAGCGGCATTTCTTATAATGAATGGATGATGAGATTTACAGGCAAAGAGAGATCATTGTATGCGACAAATACTACATATGGGAATGTCGGTGTGGGCGAGGCGATAGAAAATATTCGGGAATTGTGGATTCTTGGAAAAGGCTCGGAGGAACGGACTGTTGTGGTGACGCTTATAAGCGGTGACACGCTGTTCAGCAATTTGACTGACGCAGATGAAGACAGTTCAATTATGATACTTGATGAAAATAAAAAAATATTAGTCGGTAAAGGACAGGAGTATGAGGACGATTTTTTTTGCGATATGAAGTTTGATAAGAACAATTCTACAGCCGCTTTTAAATATAAGTCCCAAAATCAGATAGCTTCCAGTATTGCTTCAAAATGGAATGGAATGCAGTATGTATATATAATAAAGGAAGCGGATTTTAATAAAAAAATGTCTTTGATATGGAGAGTTATGATCGTCTGGGTAAGTATTGCGGTACTCGTGGGAGTGGGCATGATAATAGTAATTATTCGTAATAATTACCGGCCGTTAAAGAATTTGATAAGCATACTGAAAAAAATGGAATATCACGACGAATTTAACAGTCAAAACGAATATATAATTATCAAAGAGGTCATCAATAAACTGATTGACGGAAACAACGTAAAAGACAGCGTATTGAAACGTCAGAAGGATAATTTACAGAATATGTATCTTTCAAATATAATTGAAGGGAAAAATATTAAAAATTCGTTTCAGAAACTGTCATCGGTAGGAATAGTATTTAAGAAGCCGGTATTCTATATTGCGTTGATAAGTATTGAGGATTTAGGTAAATTTGCTGAAGGGAATTCAGATGTTGAGTATAATATGAGACTGGCAATATACGCGCTGTCAAATATTATTTCCGAGATATTAGAAGCGCATTTCCCGGTTAATATATGTGAGATAAACAATACGATAGTCTGTGTGGTAAATACAGACGGAGAACGGAAAGATAAGGATATATTAAAGGAAAATCTTATAAAGGCGCAGGACAGTATAGGGTATTATTTCGATACAATAATAACAGTGGCAATAAGCGGAGAGGGAAGAGACGCGGAAAACTTACACCGGCTGTATAATGATGCTGTGTCAGCCGAAGAATATCGTAATATTATCGGAGGGGAGGATTTAATAGATTATACGGAAATTGAGGAAGACAGTAAAACCGCTTACGGTTATTCAAAAGCAAAGTGGCATGAGCTGGTACATATAATTGATACAGGTGATTTGACAAATGCGGAACGTATGCTGGATGAAATCATTAAAAGTGATTTTGAGGAAAATTTGTCTTCTAAGCGTATAAAGCAGGGGATGGCGTGTATTTTAATAAGTATGATTGCAGAGCTTGAAGCGGGGAAATTTGAATTTATCAATCAATGCTCGGAGTATATGAAAAAAATAACAAGCTCGTTCAGTATTGCGGAATTTAGAGACAGCGTAATGAACTTGAGTCAAATGATAAGCGGATATCGTGAACATGAAATTGAAAATGCTCCCACGCTTTCAGATGATATTAAGTCATATATACATAAAAATTATGATGATTATGATTTGAATGTGTCATTGATCGGACAGAAGTTCAATATGACATCGGCGTATTTATCAAAACTTTTTACAGAGCAGACAGGTGTAAAACTACTGGATTATATTAATATGTATCGGGTTGACAGAGCGAAGAAGCTGCTTTTAGATCAACCGGAGATGAAGATTGAACAGGTAGGGGAGTATACTGGTTTTTCTGTGAACAGAACATTTTTAAGAACATTTAAAAAATATGAGGGAATAAGTCCAAGCGTATACAGAGAACAAAATAATAAATGAAAACACCCGTAATGTCTTTAGACGTAAGACATTACGGGTGTTTTCTTATATAAGAATGCCTCCATTGCTTATTTTGTCACCTGTTTTATTTTTTGTCATATGCATTTTTTTATTGTCAATTGTATTAGACATAACTGAATGTTATCATGAATGTAAAGAAATAAAAAATAAAAAAATGGAGGAAGAATATTATGAAAAAAAAGCTATGGAAAAAAACACTTTGTGTTATAACCTCAGCGGTAATGCTTGCAGGGGTTATAAGTTCATGCGGACAAGAGCAGCAGGACAATGTGTCTGTAAACGGTTCAGGTGTTACGCTTGCCGGCGGAGACAGTGTTTACCCGATGCAGTCGGAAGACACACTGACAGTTTGGGTTGCGATGAATGACAGCGCAAAGCTGAAGTACACAAATCTTGCTGAAACACCGTTTGGAAAACAATGGATGGAAGAAACGGGAGCAAATATTGAGTTTATTCATCCTACATCCGGTAATGCGGCCGAACAGTTTAATTTGCTTCTTACATCAAAAAACAAACCGGATATAATTATTTATGACTGGTACAGTGTTGCGGGGGGACCTCAGAAATATATTGATGAGGAAGTCATATACAGCCTTAATGATATTATTGACAATTATTCTCCCAATCTAAAGAAATATCTTGAAGAAAATCCTGATATCGATAAATCTGTCAAGACCGATACGGGAAAATATTATGTATATCCGTTTGTGCGGGGAAATGAGAAGCTGACTGTGTCAAAGGGACCTATTATAAGAAAGAGCATACTGACACAGTTAAATATGCAGGTTCCCGAAACGATTGACGAGTGGCACGAGCTTTTGCTTGGAGCCAAAAACCTCGGAGTATCGACACCTTTGAGTTATAAGCTTTTAGAATTTGAAAAGAACGGTATTTTCTCGGGCGCGTTTGGTGTTAAAGAAGGTTTTTACCTTGACGATAACGGTAAAGTTCAGTATGGACCTGCTCAGCCCGGAGTAAAGCAGTATCTTGAAACAATGAAGCAGTGGTTTGACGAGGGTCTGCTGGATCAGAATATTTCAAATGTAGAGCAGAAGGTTATTGACGCAAATATTCTTAATAACAGCACTGTAGCGACTGTGGGTTATGCGGGAAGCGCTATCGGAACATATATAAATGCGGGAGTGGATATGATTGCTGCTCCAAATCCTGTGCTTGAAAAAGGAACTATTTCGGAGTTCGGACAGAAGGATAATGCGTATGTGCCGAGCAATTCTGCCGCGATCACTACGGATTGTAAGAATATAGAGCTGGCCGCGAGATTTTTGGATTACGCTTACGGTGATAAAGGATCATTGCTTTTGAATTTTGGAGTAGAGGGAGAAAGCTATACGATGGAAGACGGAAATCCGGCGTATACAGATGTAATACTTAATAATCAGGAAGGATATTCTATTTCACAGGCTCTTTCAATGTATATGATGATTGGCAGCGGGCCGTATGTGCAGGATGTTCGTTATATAGATCAGTTTTATCAGCACAAGGAGCAGAGAGACGCGCTTGATGTTTGGGCTAATACAAATTCCGCAAAGCATCTGATTCCACAGATAACATTTAATTCGGAAGAAAGCCTGAAGGTGGCAAAACTGACAAATGAAATTCAGACATATGTAGAAGAAATGTGGCTGAAATTTATAATGGGTGTGGAAACGCTGGATAATTTTGACGCATATATTGCGCAGCTCGATGCTCTCGGATTACAGGAACTTATTGAATATGAGGAAACAGCGCTGGCAAGATATAATGAGAGGTGATATGTATGAAAGCTAAAAACAAGTATAAGGAACCATTCGCTAAACGTGTTAAAATAGATTGGCGCAGGAATAAATCCATATATTTGCTGTTAATTCCAATTATTGCGTTTTATATTATATTCAGATATTTCCCTATGGGAGGAGCTACAATAGCATTTCAGGATTATATTCCCGCAAAGGGTATAGTCGAGAGTCAGTGGGTGGGTTTTCAGCACTTTGCAGATTTCTTCACAAGC
>CAJTPP010000059.1:5587-13393 GCA_910578235.1 uncultured Clostridia bacterium
AGAAAGTTTGGCGAGGTATTGAAAAATACGCTTGTTATCAGTATATCAAGTATAGTATTTTGTTTTCCCGCTCCAATTCTTTTGGCTCTGCTTATGAATGAGCTTAGAAATAAGATATTTACACGCACGGTGCAGACTGTCACATATCTTCCGCATTTTATTTCTCTTGTTGTTATTTGCGGATTAATCAAGGAGTTTACTGCAAATACGGGTTTTATAAACTCTATTGTGGCCTTTTTCGGAGGCACGCCGAGCACGATGCTTAATAATCCTAAACTGTTTGTGCCGATATATGTAATTTCAGAGATTTGGCAGACAGCCGGCTGGGGTTCGATTATTTATCTTGCGGCGCTGACAGGGGTTGACCAGCAGCTTTATGAAGCGGCAATGGTAGACGGAGCCGGACGATGGAAGCAAACTCTGCATGTCACATTGCCGTGCATTATGCCCACTGTGGTTATTATGCTGATTTTAAAGATTGGTAATGTTCTTAATGTCGGATATGAAAAAATTATTCTTCTGTATAATCCGCTTACATATCAGAGCGCGGATGTTATTTCTACATATGTGTACAGAGAAGGTCTGATTAATCAGGATTACAGTTATTCAACGGCGGTTGGACTGTTTAATTCGGTAGTGAATTTCGCTTTGCTGATTTCGGCAAATTATATAAGTAAAAAATATACGGATACGAGTCTGTTTTAGAAAAGGAGGGGTAATAAATGAAACGAACAAAAGGCGAGCAAATTTTTAATGTATTTAATATTATCATTATGATTATCCTGATTGTTATAGCAGCATATCCAATGATTTATGTGGCGTTCGCGTCATTGTCGGATAGTAAAGAATTTATGCAGCATTCAGGATTGCTGCTGAAACCGGCGGGATTTAGTATGGCGTCTTATAATGCTGTGCTTAAAAATCCTAATATCGGACGCGGTTATCTTAACACATTGTTTTATCTGATAACAGGAACCGGCGGAGGAGTTATTCTGACTGTAATTGCGGGATACTGCCTGTCAAGAAAAAATCTGATGTTTAGAAATCCGCTTATGCTTATAATTACATTCACTATGTTTTTCGGCGGCGGACTTATCCCTTCCTATCTGAATGTTCAGAATTTGGGATTGCTTAATACGAGAGCGGCAGTTATTTTGCCGACACTGATCAATACATTTAATTTGATTATTATGCGTACAGCTTTTGACGCTATTCCCGATAGTTTGTCGGAATCGGCGCAGCTGGACGGGGCGGGGCATTTAACGATTTTGTTCCGGGTTATGCTTCCGCTTATTCTGCCGACAATTATGGTTATCGTTTTGTATTATGCGGTTGAACGCTGGAACGAGTGGTTCAACGCTATGATTTATCTGTCCAACGATTCTTCAAAGCATCCGCTTGCGCTTGTGCTGCGTGAAATACTTATGCAGAATGACACAAGCAGTATGACGCAGGGAAGTAGCTTGGGAGATTTGGACAGTGTGAGCGAAACAATAAAGTATGCGGTTATAATGGTTGCGACATTGCCGATTTTGGTGTTGTATCCGTTCCTGCAGAAGTATTTTGTAAAGGGCGTAATGGTAGGAGCAGTCAAGGGCTGATATGCCTGATGATATTAAAATAGAGGTGATTTCATGAAACGCTTATTATTTGTCTTTTTTACGACGCTTCTGTGCCTTTGTACTCAGACAGGCGCGAGCGCTGACGAAGTCAATCTGGCAAAGGATGTTAAAGCGGAGGTTGTATTTTATAATAAGACAGACGAGGCGCTGACTGCTGATATGTCTGAAATAAACTCTCTTACGGATGATAACGGCTACTCTCTTTATCAAACGCCTGTCGGTACTGAAAAGGGTGAAATTATTCTTGATTTATATTATTTACGCAGTTTTAACCGTGTATATCTTCGTGAAATCAATTCGTCTATATATGGATTTGAGGTATATACCTCTGCGGATAAACAAGATTGGATAAAGAGGTTTGCGGGCACAACAGTCGGTACATACGGTGCGAACGCTTGTTTTAATAATGTAAACGCAAGATATGTTAAGATTGTACTGACTAAAACCGCGAATAAATACGGAGATGCGGCAGTTACATTCAGTGATATCAAGGTTTTTTGCAGTTCCAATGTAATAACTGACGATTTGAAAAATGCGATATATATAGCAGGGCTGAAACAGGAATATATAAATTCCTCAGAAATGCAAAATCACTTTACAGATGAGGAGCGCGGGCAGCTATCAGAAAAAATATCATATGCGTCAGATGTTCTGGAGAACAGTTCCGCTCAGATGACAGTGAATTCAGCTTGTAACGAACTCAATAAACTGCTTTTACAGCTTAACGGAAATGAGCGTTTTGCCGCATCTGACTTTGATATCATAGAGCAGCGTTATATTGATTATTTTGTGAAAAATAATGCTGAAAGAACAGAAGAACGTATTAAATCCATAAAAGCTCTTGAAGAAACAGTGTCGGAAATACGGGAGAAAATGCTGCGTCATCCCAAGGCGGCGCAGCTTTGGGCAGAATATATTCCTCCTATGGCAAACAGTACGCAGGAGCCCGGTAAAATTGCCAATTCACTGGCAAAGGTTAAACAGATGGCTATAGCTTATAAGCAGGACGGCAATAAGTATTGCGGCGATCAAGACTTATATGACGATATTATTTATGCGGTCAATTATATTTTAGATAAAAAATATAATCCGTCAATAGAAATGTACGGAAACTGGTATTACTGGCAGATTTCTACACCGGCAACAATGACGGATATAATGGTTATATTGAAGGACGAACTTCCAGACACATTGATGAACCGCATGAAGGAAGCCATTATTTACCGTATAGGCGATGATTTTCATTATACATGGTATGGCGCAAACCGTATGTATCTTGCGGCCATTTCCCTAAAACTCGGTGTTGCGGCGGATAATGCGGAATATATTCACCGCGCGGTTTATGCTCTGTCTGAGGAAAACGCATGCAGAGATATTCAGTCAACAAACAGCTCGGGAGATGATAACGGTTATTTCTGGGACGGCTCGTATATGTTCCATAACGGAATTTTATATAATGCCACATACGGACGTGATCAGCTTAGCAATACGTTAAGTATTGTAGGATATTTGTATGGAACTCCGTGGCAGATAGAACAGGGCATGATTGACGATATGGTTCAGCGTATACCGGATGTGTATGAATATATTATTTATAACGGTTACAGCGTAGATGCCGCCGCAGGAAGAGGGCTGGGAGAAGGAAGAAACTACGGCAGAAATATAGCCGAAAGCATTGAGAAAGTTGCAGACTATGTGAGCGAGCCAAAGAAAACGGAGCTTTTATCTGTGGCAAAGCAGTTTAAAATAGAACTCAATATTGATGATAAGCTTACAAGAGATGAGAGTATACCGGCCAGGGGACGTATTAATAAACTTAAAAGATATCCAATAGGAGATAAACTGATACTGCATACTCCCGATTATGGATTTGCGCTGTCAATGTTCTCAGACAGAACAAAATTATTTGAAGCGCCAAACGGTGACGCTATGAAGGCATGGTATGTAAGCTCCGGTATGACTCAGATTTTAAACGATGACCGAACACAATATGACAGGGATTACTGGATTGCAGTCAACCATTACCGTTTGCCCGGCACGACTGTCGATACAATTCCGAGAACCTTAACCCGTTATGACGGTGAAATTTATAACGCGAATAACTGGTGCGGCATGATAGATTATGACGAAAAATATGGTGTGGCCGGAATGATGGCAAACAACTGGAACAGTTCGCTTACAGCAAAAAAATCTTATTTTATCTTTGATGATGAGATTGTATGTCTCGGAACAGATATTTCCAAAGGTACATCCGAAATAGAGACAACGGTTGAAAATAGAAAAATAAAAAACGACAGAAGTAATAAGGTATTTGTTAACGGTGAAAGTTTTTCTTTGGAACAGGATATTGAGAAAGCAAATGTTAAAACCGTGTGGCTTGAAGCGAACAATGATAAAAATCATATGGGGTGGTATTTTCCTGACACAGCATCTGTGCATATGATGAAGGAAACCCGTACAGACGCGGAGGCGGACATGTGGCTCTCAGATACTGACAGAACTGTAACCGAAAGCTTTTTTACAATGTGGTATGATCATGGAAAGCATCCCCAAAACAAATTCTATTCTTATGTAATACTGCCTAATTACGAGGCGGAGCAGACAGAGGAATACGCTAAAAATCCGGATATCGAAATTCTGGATAAGAGCAGCGATGTTCACAGTGTCAGAGATAATACAATAGGTGTTACAGGGTATAATTTTTGGAACAAACATGGAGGAAAGGGCAGCGGTGTAAGCGCGGACGGTGTGCTGACAATGATTGTTGCCGAAGATGATGTCTCAATGAATATATCAGTAACAGATCCGACATTTAGTTTGACGCGTCCTGTCAAAGTTGAGTTTGATATGTCTGTAAGCTCTGTAAGTGAATGTGATGACAGAGTGACTGTGCTTAGTATAAATCCGTTGAAAATCAAGATTGATTTGAAAGATATAAATGGCCGTAAGGTTAGTCTGAAAACAATTAAATAAATGCATAGGAGAGTGTTCAAATATGAAAAGAATAATTGCGGCGCTGATGTGTGTAACACTGTTTGCGGCTGTTATACCTTGCGCGTATGCTCAGAGTGACCGCGCGATGAGTGAAAGAAAAAAAGAGAATATAAATCATTTCTTTGACGCGTTTCCTGTGATTACCAAAGAAATGACAGAGGATGAAGTAATTACACGCGGGGAGTTTGCGGAAATAATTCAAAATATGCTTGAAAAGGCTGAAATGAGCGGAACTATGCGCAAATCAGTTACAGATAACTTACTTGAAGATAGACCCAACGATGTTATCAGTGATTTGGAAGCTATTTCATCTGCTGTACATTTTCTGAACGGAGAGTACATTATAAATATCAATAAAAACTATAATGCGGGAATATGGGACGCGGTAAAAAAATTAAATATAGATATTGCACTATCCGGTGATAAGAAAAATGCGGACTGGATAAAGAAACTGATTTACAATACTTTGCATGCGTATACGGCGGAAGTGAAAGGCATAGACGGCGGGCAGAGCATAATGGGTATTGATGAAAGCGGCACATATATAGAAAAATATTGGGATCTGGATAAAATAGAAGGTGTTTTCACACAAAATTCAATGATAGATATAAACGGTAAAAGCGCGGCCGGTACAAACAGTATTGTTATAAACGGCAATGAATATATTTCATATCTGACATATGAGAATAGCTCTTA
Source organism: uncultured Clostridia bacterium (assembly GCA_910578235.1). GTDB lineage: Bacteria > Bacillota > Clostridia > UBA1381 > UBA1381 > Hominilimicola. Next base: position 10,900 of record CAJTPP010000059.1, read on the forward strand.
TATAGGTCAGTATGTCACAGCTTATGCTGTAAATGACGGCATAAGAGAGGGCGAAATATGTTGTATGTATCCAAATGAAAAATATTCGGCTTCCGTGGTAATAAACAATTCCAATATAAGAAATTTTAAAAATTTTAATAGTATCAGTGAAAGTATTGAAGGACGAATAAAAAAATATTCCATTTCTTTGACAGCAGATATTTATTATAATTTTGATTATCTCGGACCTGTTCGCGCGGTTGATTACGACAGTGAAATTATAAAAACGGTAATGAATGAGGTAATGAACGGAAAGAGCTGTCAAATAAGAATGATAGAAAATACCGGTGACGGTAAATATGATTTTATATGGATCCAGTCGTTTGATAATTATGTGGTAGGCGGCTATTCTTATAATAATGGTAAAATTGAAGATCTGTATGGTGAAAGACTGGACATAAAGGAAGCGTTTGATGATAACAGGGTTGTATTGTTTGATAAAGATAACAGACTTGCAAACGTGACTGATCTTCAGGAAAATGATGTTATTTCAGTAATAACAGGCAAAAACGGCGACGCAATAATTCAGATGTTTGGTTACTGGTCACGTGAGACCGTTTCAGGAAGAATAGATAAAGTCAGAGATGACAGTTATGTCATTGATAATAGTACATATTATGCCTGCGCGCGCTATCTTGAACAGATATCAGAGGGTAACCGCAGTACACCGGAGCTTAAAATCGGTTTGCAGACAACTTTTTATCTGAACGTGTTTAATGAAATAGCGGGAGTCAGTATGAATGATCGTTATGAGCAAGATGTTTCATATGCTTTTATAATTAGCGCGTATTATGACGCTAATACACAGGAAGGCGGAGTAAAACTTCTGAATGAGGACGGTAATGTGGAAAATCGGCTTCTTGATAAAAAGGTTTCGGTTAACGGTAAAAGCTATAAAAACGAAAAAATAACAGAGAGACTTGCCGAGATTTCCAACGAAATAGTGGATGATAATATGTGCAGTGTCTATCGTATGGCAAAAATAACATTAAGAGATAATGTAATAAAAAAAATTGAGCTTGCGTTTAAAGAAGTCAGACCCGACGGAGTATCATTATCTCAGCTGTATCCGGATGATATTTTATACAGCGGCGGACAGAATACAGACGGGACGGATGTTACTCTTGCCGATGTTGTATATAAAAATAATACGTTCGGGAAACGCGTGGGAATGACAGCCTTAACGGTGATTTTTGATGTTCCTCTAAGAGAACAGGGAGAGCAGCCAATCGGAGATCAGGAGGCATATTCAGTAACATCTGTAAGTAATATGCAGGACGATTGCGTTTTGGGACTCGGAGGAATAAAGAAGGTTGGTGACGCGGCAGGCGGAGCATATATGGAATTTTTTGATACAGACAATACTCTTTTTGCGTCAGCGGCAGTGAGATATTATCCGTATAATCCTGAAAAGGGCGGAGTGACTACACCCCCCGAAATGCTTGCGGATTGTATTGTAGTAACAGATGTGGTAACCCGGTCGGTAAATGAGGATGATGAGCCGGTAATTCTTATAGAAGGATACAGGGCAGGGAGTCCTGTTTCAATGATAACTACACCCGTTAAAGATATATCGCATATGTGGCAGCAGTTTTCTACTTTGTCAGACAGTGAGACAGGAGCGCATTTGGAGACAGCAGACGGAACGCATATTAGACCTGATGATGTTGCGGTAACCGGTGTTTTGCCGGGAGATGTTATTCAGGTTACCACCAATGCAAAAAATGAAATTTCAAATATTCTAATTAATGTCAGAGGCGGAGAGTCAGAGAACGCGGCATGGCTGATGATAAACGGAAACGGTACAAATACAAGCGTATTATCCGCCGGAGCCGGACACGGAAACGAATATCTTGGTGTAAACTACGGAACTGTTGAGACGTTTAGAGACGGAAAAGCAGTTATGAACGAGCTGGACGGAAAACGAAGAGTATATTCAATTGGTAATCCGACTATTACGGTTTATAACCGCACGAAACAATACGCGCTAAAGGGAAGCACAGCCGATATTGAAAGAGGAAAGGATATGTATATCCGCCAATATTATTCACAGATTAAAGAGATTGTAATTTTTGAAGACTGATAGGGGGAGAATGATTATGAAAAAATTTATATCAGTGTTATTATCCGTATTTATGGTGATCCCCTGTATTTCAGTATTTGCGCAAGGTCATGTTATAATAGACTATAATTTTGATCAGACATCTACGGGTACATGGCAGAATATTGATAAGTTTGATACCGTTTTATATCCTGACAATGATAATAATTGTATCGTAATGCCGGGAAACGGCGCAAATCAGATAGTAAACAACAGCGGAGGCGCCGCGAAAGCGTATTACGGGACAACTGTTTTTTCAGGAGATATTTATCCTATGACATCTTCTCTTAATACGCAGGTATTTTTTAAGTATTATAAGCTTAACGCGCCAAAGTCGGGAGCTGCCGTAGACAG
>CAJTPP010000059.1:13403-16021 GCA_910578235.1 uncultured Clostridia bacterium
CGCCCCGCCTCCCCATTGTATTGATTTTAACGGCAGCAATATAAAAGTTCACGGAAACAGCCGGATACTCGGCAGATTTGCCGAGGGAGAGAAATACTCGTTTAAAATAGCGGTAGACGGCGTAAATCAGAATTATAAGGTATATATGTCGGGTATCTGGGATGATGAATATCATCCTAAAGCAGAGGAAGAGTCGGAGGAATATCCCGGATATATGCTTGTAGATACATATGATTATTCCGAAGAGTACGGAGCGGTGGGGATGGTATATATCTATGCCGGAAAGGAAACGTCTTACGCTGATAATCTGTATATGGAGGCGGCTGAAATAGACTGTGAGACTTCGGAATTTACGGAAGGAAGTACTGATATTACTTTTGATATTAATCAGTTTATTGATACTTCGACAATATCTGAATTAAAGCTTAGCCGTGTTTCTGATGCTGTGACAGAGCTGGAAGAAGGCGCTGATTACACACTTTCGTGGAAAATACAAATGGAAAATTATGAACGGGCAGCATCTTTGACTATTACGTTTGCTGAACCTCTTGGTGAAAACGAGCAGATAATTTTTGATTTTAACGGAGTAAAAGACTCATACGGCAGAAATATAGAAATAAACACAGCGTTGCCTGTAAACCCTGATTCGGACGCTATAAATGCGGTTTATGCGGATATGTTAGAAAATTGGTTTGCTGCAAAAGAAATTAAGGCTTGTACAGTAGATGCTCCTGATGTGATTACACCGCAGGAGGGCGGCAGCGAGGTCTATATAACATATAAAATAGAGGGCGCACAAAATACAAGCGATGAGACAGCAAATACACTTGTAAGGTATGAAAATAACCGTATTGTTGCGCGGCAGCCCGAGGCTGAGGAATGTGTTGAAGATTTATCGTCATTTGACGAGCATATAAAACTCACGGCAACATTGTCATGCGGAAAACAGCCTGAACAGACACTTGTAAGGGAGTTTACTCTTAAGCGGCGTAAGCTTTTAGATATGGCTCATGAATACGGTGATGAACGTGTCGCGGCAATATCCGATGACAATGATGAAACCGCATGGGAAACAGACGGCTCAAAAGGAGAGCTGATTTTACACTTTGACAAGGCTTATGCTATAGGCGGTATTACATCAAAGGGAGATTTTTCAGATATCATATATGAAGTGTCGGATAATAATGAGGATTTTGTTCCGGTTACGAAATATCCGGTGAAAGCGTCAGCTCTCAGAATAACGGTTTCAGGTGATAGGAAAATCCGAGTAACGGAGATAGAGCCTGTAATATCTTCGTTTTATGAAGATGTTATAGCGCGCGCGGAGGATTTGATGACGCTTCGTTACACTGAAAATATAACAGGCTTAACAGAGAAAAAATATCTTACATTGCCTAAAAGCACAGCTAACGGAACACCTATTATATGGAGCAGCAGTAATCGTGACGTAATTGATGAATATGGCACAGTCACTCAAAAAAGCAGCGCCCAAACAGTGATACTGACAGCGCATGCTCTGGATTTGCGTGGAAACAGGATAACTATTGCCGAAAAGAATTATACAGCCACGGTGGCGGCAAAGGCGGTTCAGTCTTCTTCCGGAGGCGGAGGAGGTGGTGGTGGAAGCGTCAGCGGCAATAAAAAACCGCAGCTTTCGTATACTGCGCCGTTTATACAGCAAGCGGAACCTACTGCTTCTCCTGCTGCCGGAACAGACGAAAAACAGGAAAACGAAACTTATTTTGATGATATGACTGATGCGACGTGGGCTTTAGAGGCGGTCAGTCAATTGGCAAAACAAGGGATTATAAGCGGCAGAAGCGAACGGAGTTTTGCGCCGCATGAGCATATTACCCGCGAGGAATTTGTACATCTTATTGTAAAAGCGTTTGAAATAAGCGGCAAAAAGTCTTACGCGTTTTCTGATGTTCCTAATGACGCATGGTACAGTAAGAGTATAAATGCGGCGGCAGAGGCGGGACTTGTCAGTGGTATTTCTGATTTTGAATTCGGTGTGGGAAGGAATATTTTACGTCAGGATATGGCGGTAATTCTTAAGAGAACAGCGGACTATAAAGGACTTGTTTCAGATAAATACACAGAAATACCTGACTTTAAAGATGACGCTGAGATATCAGAATATGCAGGTGAGGCTATGCGGGAAATGATAGAAGCAAAAGTGATAAGCGGAAATGACGGCAGATTATATCCTTTGGAAGAAACAACACGCGCTGAAGCGGCAGTAATGCTTTATCACTTTCTTGACGGATTTAGGGAAGAATAGAGAATAAAAATTTTTAAGAAAGGCAGTGATTGTGTAATGAGAGGGTTTCTGAAAAAAATAGTATCACTTTTAACAGTGTCGGTCATGGCAGTGTCAATAGCTGCCGCGCCTGTGATAGGCGCGGAATTTGAAGATGTGTGGAATTATGATTTTGAATCAGACCATACAGGGGCGATAACAGGGTATGACAGTACCAGGGTAGTTTCTGATAACCATGTGTATCATTTGGGAACGACGGCGTTGACTAAATATACAACATTAAGCGGAAATAATACTTTGTCTTTTGATTTTGAATATGTGAATTATTATAATTTTGACGGAAATAACGGAGGTA
>CAJTPP010000060.1:0-2664 GCA_910578235.1 uncultured Clostridia bacterium
AATTCAGGCGCTTCCTCGTCAAGAACAGCCTTTTTAATCATTGCGGGCGTATACTCACCCAGCAGTGTAAACGCCTCCTTGCCAATCACGTCAACACCGATAGTCTTGCAGTGATTTTCTATAAACGGATCAAGCTCCTCAATAATATAAACCTTATCGCATTTTTCAGCAAATTCTCTGATCAGCTTTTGAGGCAGCGGATACACCATACCGAGCTTTAAAAAATTAACCCTATCACCAAGCGCTTCTTTCGCGTACATATACGCTATGCCTGCCGCAATCACACCAACGCTTGAACCGTTGTCCTCCACAGTATTTATATTCGTAATTTCCGCAAACTTCTCAAGCGCGCGCATACGTTCCTCCACAACAACATGACGCTTAATCGCGTTCGCGGGAGTCATCACGTTTTTAGAAGCATTTTTTATGTAGTCCTTTAATTTGTAATCTATTTTTTCCTGTTCCTCTACAAGGCTCTGAGAATGAGACACTCTTGTAGAAAGTCTGATAAACACAGGCGTGTCATACTGTTCTGACAACTCATAGGCCATTTTAGTAAAATCCCTGCATTCCATACTGTCCGATGGCTCCAGCATTAATATTTTTGCCGCCTCGGCATAATGACGCGAATCCTGTTCATTCTGCGAGGAATGCATACCCGGATCGTCTGCCACACAGTAAACAAGACCGCCGTTCACACCCCTGTAGCTTGACGTAAATACAGGATCAGCCATCACATTTAATCCTACATGCTTCATGCATGACATAGCTCTCGCGCCGCCTGTCGACGCTCCTACTGCCACTTCTGCGGCCACCTTTTCATTAGGCGCCCATTCAACATAAATATCTTCATATTTCACAATATTTTCTGTAATTTCGGTACTCGGCGTACCGGGATATGATGAAACTACGCTCACGCCGGCTTCATACGCGCCCCGCGCCACAGCTTCATTTCCAAGCATTAACTTTTTCATTACGTCCCCTCCTGATTTTATGACTATTACTACAATTTTAACAAAAATACTTCCAAGCGTCAAGTATATTGATGAAAACTGTCGTATCAATGCGTCAATGTATTTTACATCCATCTTATCTTTACACAAAAAAATACCGAAATCCTTTATATTTCTATGGATTTCGGTACTTCATTTACATTATAACTCTGTGGAATGTCTTTTTACCCTTTTTGATAATCATACCTTCATCTGTAATCATCTCCGCAGTTATGATACCATTTACATCGGTATATTTCTCGTCATTGATAGTCAGTCCATTTTGCTGAACAAGCCGTCTCGCCTCACCCTTTGAAGGCAGCAGACCTGTTGTAACAAGCATATCCAACACACCCATTCCCACAACATCAGGAATAACAGTCGTCGGCATATCCTCGCTGACTCCGCCCTTTGCAAATACTTCCTCAGCGGTTTTCTGCGCTTTCTCAGCCTCTTCCCCGCCGTGAACAAGCTTTGTGACCTCGTATGCAAGTATCTTTTTAGCCTTGTTAAGCTCCTGTCCCTCCCATTTTTCCATTTCATGTATCTCGTCCATAGAAACAAAAGTCAAAAGCTTCAGACACTTAATCACATCAGCGTCCTGCACATTCACCCAGTACTGGTAGAAATCATACGGCGTAGTCTTTTTCGGATCAAGCCATATAGCTCCGGCAGCCGTCTTACCCATTTTTTTACCCTCGCTGTTTGTAAGCAGCGTAAATGTCATACCGTATGTCTGCTTCTGATCCTTTCTGCGGCAAAGATCAATACCCGCAAGAATATTACTCCACTGATCGTCTCCACCAAGCTCAATTTTACAGTCATACTTTCGGTTAAGCATAAGGAAATCATAGCCCTGCATAAGCATATAATTAAATTCAAGGAATGACAAGCCCTTTTCAAGTCTCTGCTTGAAGCACTCTGCCGTAAGCATCTTGTTCACCGAGAAGCATGCGCCTATATCACGGATAAACTCAATATAATTTAAATCCAGAAGCCAGTCCGCGTTATTTACCATTATAGCCTTGTCATCTGAAAAATCAACCACCCTTGAAAGCTGTTCCTTAAAACATTCGCAGTTATGATTAATTGTTTCCGTTGTCATCATTGACCGCATGTCCGTTCTGCCGCTGGGATCTCCGATATGTCCCGTGCCGCCTCCGACAAGCGCGATCGGTCTGTGCCCGAAGTTCTGCATATGGCGCATTACCACCATCTGCAAAAAATGTCCTACATGGAGGCTGTCTGCTGTCGGATCAAAGCCGATATAGAACGTAACTTTTTCCTTTCCTAATAATTCTCTGATTTCCTGCTCATGTGTTGTCTGTGCAATTAAGCCGCGTTCCAACAAAACGTCATATACATTATCGTGCATATTTTTTATCCTCCTTCATTAGTTTTCCTGCAAATATCACAGTGCTTATTATTATATACCATTTTTCCGTATATTGCAAGAAATTTTTGAAGTATTTTGCTTTACCTGTCATTTCAGGAATAATTATTCATTCATATAAAAAGGAATTGCCTTAAAACAGCAATCCCTTCGTATATTTTATCCGTACTTTTCAGCAAGCACCACGCCTAAAATTATAACCGCTCCTCCTATATACTGTACAATTCCCATAGTTTCTCCGAGAAACAGCGCTCCGAGTATAATAGTCGTTATAGGCTC
>CAJTPP010000060.1:2688-7085 GCA_910578235.1 uncultured Clostridia bacterium
CCGTCGAAGCCCCCTCATATCGTACTCCCGCCTGAAAAAGAGGTATCGCTCCAAGCGATATAAGCACCGATACCACTGCCGCGTATATCCATCCGCTGCTTTTAATACTCTCAAAATCCAATCCTCCGGACAGAATTCCAAAAAGCAATGTCCCGATACTCATAATCACCATAAGATAAAATGTCAGCTTAACATAATCCATACGGTCTATACCCGAATGCGCCATATAGATAACATAAAAACTGTAAAACACTCCCGACAGCACGGCCAGTATTACTCCCGCCTTATCCGCCCGGCTGTTAAGATCTACGAACATAAAAACTCCAACCGTGACAAGCATAACCGCAAGCAGCTTTACGCCTTTTACCTTCTCCCTGTATATAAGAGCCGAAACCACAACAATTATAAGCGGATATATAAAATGCAGCGTTGTGGCCAGTCCTGTAGAAATATACTCGTACGCCGCATATAAGGCAATCATGGACAGAGTTCCGCCAACCACGCCAAGCGCGGTTATATTGATCAATTCCTTTTTATTCAGATAAAACGACTGTCTCCGCGCCTTCATCAGCACAAGCATCACAGGCAGCATCAGGGCTGTCCGCAGAAAAGTCAGCGTTATTCCGTTTACACCGCCGGCATATGCAAGCTTTGCAAATACCGGCGCAAGTCCATATAAAAAAGCCGATACAATCAGACATATTTTGCCTTTTGACATTCAATCACCCCGTAAAGGGCCTATTTAAAGAGTTTCAAGCTCTTTCGCCCAAATTTGTGACGAGGCGTCAGACGGCATGCGCCAGTCGCCTCTCGGAGAAAGAGCAACACTTCCCACCTTGGGTCCGTCAGGCAGACACGAGCGTTTAAACTGCTGAGTAAAAAATCTTCTGTAAAACACCCTCATCCACTCGATAATAACCGTTCTGTCATACTCCCCATTAAACGCGATTTCCGCAAGGCGCAGTATCTTTTTAGGCGTTGAACCAAAGCGCATCAAATGATATAAAAAGAAATCATGCAGTTCATACGGTCCTACAATATGTTCGGTTTTCTGCGAAATCTGTCCGTCCTTAGGCGGAAGAAGCTCGGGACTTACAGGAGTATCAAGAATATCCTCCAAGGTCTTTTTCAATTCTTCGCTGTTTGTTCTGCGCGCCTCATAATCTACCAAATAACGTATAAGCGTTTTAGGAACTCCCGCGTTTACTCCGTACATAGACATATGATCGCCGTTATATGTCGCCCATCCAAGCGCCAGCTCTGACATATCTCCCGTTCCTACAACCATACCGTCGCTCTGATTTGCAGCATCCATTAAAATCATTGTCCGCTCGCGCGCCTGAGAGTTTTCATAGGTTACGTCATACACATCAGGATTATGACCAATATCACTGAAATGCTGCATGACAGCGTTCTTTATATTTATTTCCCTCAATGTCACTCCCAATGACTTTGCGAAGTTTACAGCATTGGTATAAGTTCTGTCCGTTGTTCCGAAGCACGGCATTGTAACGGCTATTATATCCTTTCTGTCTTTGCCAAGGCTGTCAAACGCCCGCGCTGTCACCAGCAGCGCAAGCGTGGAATCAAGTCCTCCGCTTACGCCTATTACCGCCGTTTTTGAATTGGTGTGGTCAATACGCTTTCTTAGTCCCATGGCCTGGATAGACAATATTTCCTCACTGCGCTTTTCACGTTTTCTATTATCGGACGGCACAAACGGAAGCTTCTCCACATGACGCGTAAGCTCCGTATCTGTCGCTTTCATGTTAAGCATAACTGTAACGTAATTTTCATCTCCGGTAATACGGTAAGTATTGCTCTTTTTTCTCTCACCTACCAGTCTTTCCAAATCCAGCTCCGTATATACGCATTCGTTCTTAAAACGCCTGCTTCTTGCCAGAATAGTACCGTTTTCCACGATCATGTTATCTCCTGAGAAGACAAGATCAGTCGTGCTCTCGCCATACCCCGCGCTGCTGTATACATATCCGCAGTAAAGCCTTGCTGACTGTCCCTTAACAAGCATTTCACGGTATTCATCCTTAGCTATAACCTCATTGCTTGCCGATAAATTCGCTATAATCGTCGCCCCCGCCATTGCGTGGGCTGTAGATGGAGGCAACGCTGTCCACAGATCCTCGCATATTTCAACCGCCAAAACAAAATCCTCGCACGCCGTTGTTTTAAACAATATATTGGCGCCAAACGGAACACTTTCTCCGTTTATATCTATATATTGAATTTCTCTTCTGCCTTGAGTAAAATGTCTCGTCTCATAAAACTCAGAATGATTAGGTATATTAATTTTAGGAATAAGTCCCTTTATGTGTCCTTCATTTATTACGGCGGCGCAGTTATACAGCTTCTGATTTACCGTATACGGTAATCCCACTATAGCCGTTATATCAAGGTCTTTCACAGCATCCGTTATTTCAGCCAGACTTTTTTTCGCTTCGCAAAGCAATGTTTTCTGCAAAAACAAATCGCCGCAGGTATAGCCTGTTATACACAGTTCAGGCAGCACAATAAGCTTGGCTTTATTTCCCGCCGCGTTTCTTATTGCGTCAATTATTTTAACTGTATTATATACCGTGTCTGCAACTTTTATATCAGTTGCCGCGCTTGCGCAGCGTACAAATCCGTCCTTCATTTTTCAGTCCTCTTTCTTTTTTATTTTATCCCAGTATGCTTTTGCAGTCTGTTCCGTTTTATTATCCCCAAATTTATAATATTTAGTGTCCCTTATATTGTCAGGTAAATATTGCTGTTCAACATAATGATCCGGATATATATGTGGATACTTATATTCATTTCCATGACCGAGCTTTGACGCGCCGCCGTAATGACTGTCTTTCAAATGAGCAGGAACATCTCCCGTATCTTTGTTTTCTATATCTGTCATAGCTGCGAATATCGCTTCCGCCGCGCTATTGGATTTTGGCGCTGTCGCGAGCATTATTACCGCCTGAGCAAGCGGTATCCGAGCTTCGGGCAGTCCCAGCTGCAGCGCGCTGTCAACACACGCTTTTACTATGGCAATCGCCTGAGGATACGCGAGACCTATATCCTCCGCCGCCATTACAATCAGTCTGCGGCAAACGCTCTGCAAATCACCAGCCGAAATAAGCCTCGCAAGATAATGCACAGCCGCGTCCGGATCACTGCCACGCACAGACTTTTGAAACGCGCTGAGTATATCATAATGACTGTCACCGTCACGGTCATATCGTATAGCCTTTCTCTGCGTGGCCTGCACAGCGTCCTCCAACGTCACGCTTACCGTCCGTCCGCTGTCCGCTTTAGCAGCAAGCAATGTCAGTTCAAGCGAATTTAAAGCCTTGCGAACATCACCTCCGCAGCTTTGCGCCATATGACATAAAGCATCCTGTGAAATGTCAATACAAAAACCTGCATAATCCTCTTGTTTCAGCAGTTCAACCGCTCTTTCAAGCGCGCTTTCTATTTCTTCCACCTCAACGCTCTTAAATTCAAATACAACGCTTCTTGATAAAACCGCGTTATAAACATAAAAATACGGATTTTCCGTAGTGCTTGCAATAAGCGTTATTTTACCGTTCTCCATAAATTCCAGAAGCGACTGCTGCTGCTTTTTATTAAAATGCTGAATTTCATCAAGATAAAGCAGCACCCCGTCCATAGCAAGAAAGCTGTCAAGAGTAGCTACAATATTTTTAATGTCCGCAACCGACGCCGTAGTGGCGTTCAAACGGTGGAGCGTTTTGCCGGTGCGCCCGGAAATAATATTCGCCACCGTAGTTTTCCCAACACCGCTCGGCCCGTAAAATATCATATTAGGTATTTCATTATTTTCAATTATCTTTCTGAGAATTTTCCCCTCGCCTATAAGGTGTTTTTGTCCCACCACCTCGTCAAGACTTTGCGGGCGTATTCTGTCAGGAAGCGGTGTTTTCGCCATTGCCGTCTACCTCTTGTTTAAGTTTTTCAATTTCTTCCTCTGTTATTGTCGTCATAAGCGAACGTCTGCACTCAGACAATTTGTTCAGACACTCTTTTGCCTTATCTGTTTTACCCAGTTTCACAGCAATCTGCGCTCCATGATAACAGCCCTCGACAAAATCACTGTTTTCTTTTAAAAGCTCGTCAGATATACGCTCGGCGTCTTCATATCTGCCGCTTCTGTAATAACAGATTGACAAATTATCCAAAATATCTCTGCTGTCATTGTTATACTCGTAAGCTTCCTCACAAAAGGCCGTTGTTTCATCAAGCGGGGCGCCGCTCAGAAGCTTAAAATATCCTATCATTCCGTATAGATTTGTTGTTTTATAATCATCATTATAAAGCTCCATTGCTTCTTCAAGCGCTTCGTCTAATCTTCCCTGTTTATAATATACCATGCATCTCTGCTGTTT
>CAJTPP010000060.1:7114-8716 GCA_910578235.1 uncultured Clostridia bacterium
CCTTTACTCGTATTATCGGATCAAGAATTTTTTCCGCCTCATCAGCATAGCCTGTTCTAAGCAGTATATACGCGTAAGAGGTTTTTGTCTGCACCTTTGTCCTGCCCGTATCATAGGCCTTCTTATACCACTTGCGGCAGGCGTTTTCATCACCCGCCGCAAAGGCCTGATTGCCTTTCATCTCATAATACGACGGAATAAAATGATAAATCCCATACAATATAAGCGCGGCAAGAACAGCCAGTCCCGCCCACACGCTGACAAATTTAAACACGGCAAAAATAATAATAACTCCCAATATTATATAAAGAAAACTCATAATAATCTCCATAACCTTTCCGCCCGCAAATTGCATATATGCGCGGCTTATCAGCGGGCCGATAAGCCGCATATCAGAAAGGACTACCGCAAAATAAGCGGCAGTCCGTAATCTTAAAATTCAGCAGTACCCACTGTTCTCGGGAACGGAAGAACATCGCGTATATTTGACATACCCGTAATGTACATAACCGCCCTCTCAAATCCGAGGCCAAAACCCGCATGCTTAGCCGTGCCGTACTTTCTCAAATCCAGATACCATGAATAGTCCTCCTCATTAAGATCAAGCTCCTTCATGCGGCTCACGAGAATATCATAATCCTCTTCGCGCTGACTGCCGCCAATGATCTCTCCGACACCCGGCACAAGCACATCCACAGCGGCAACTGTTTTTCCGTCAGGATTAAGCTTCATATAAAACGCCTTTATATCCTTCGGGTAATCCGTCACCATTACAGGTTTTTTATATATTACCTCGGTAAGATATCTTTCATGCTCCGTCTGAATATCGCAGCCCCATTCAACCTGATAATCAAATTCCGAGTTATGCTCTTTCAAAATATCAATAGCCTCTGTATATGTTATACGGGCAAAATCATTTGAAACGACATTATTCAGTCTGTCAAGCAGTCCCTTATCTACAAACTGGTTAAAAAATTCCATTTCCTCAGGAGCATTTTCAAGACAGTAATTAATAATATATTTCAGCATTTCTTCCGCCAAATCCATATCGTCATTAAGATCTGCAAATGCGATTTCAGGCTCAATCATCCAAAATTCCGCCGCATGACGCGTTGTGTTGGAATTTTCGGCGCGGAATGTAGGCCCGAATGTATAAATATTGCGGAACGCCATACAATACGTCTCTCCGTTAAGCTGTCCGCTCACTGTAAGATTAGCCTGTTTACCGAAGAAATCCTTTGAATAATCAACGCTTCCGTCATCATTTTTCGGAATATTGTTTATATCCATTGTAGTAACCTGAAACATTTCACCGGCGCCCTCACAGTCGCTCGCCGTAATAATCGGCGTATGAACGTATACAAATCCCTTCTCCTGAAAGAACTGATGTATAGCAAACGCAATCATTGAACGTATACGGAACACGGCCGAAAACGCGTTTGTACGCGGACGCAGATGTGCGATTGTACGAAGATACTCAAAGCTGTGTCTCTTTTTCTGAAGTGGATAATCAGGCGTTGACGCACCGTCAACGCTGACATTTTCCGCTTTTAGTTCAAACGGCTGCTTCGCCTCCGGCGTGAGAACAAGAATGCCGCCCGC
>CAJTPP010000060.1:8770-15761 GCA_910578235.1 uncultured Clostridia bacterium
ATTATCCAGCTTATCCGCCTCTATTACTATCTGTAAATTTTTAAAGAATGATCCGTCGTTCAGCTCAATAAAGCCAAAGCTTTTTGAAATTCTTATATTTCTTATCCAACCTGACACGGTTATCTGTTTTTCACCGTAAGTCTCTGTATCTCTGTACAGACTTTTTATCACTGTTTTCATCTTATACCAAGTATCCTTTCAATTAAAGTAATTTCATTCCGTTTTCAGAGCAGATTTTACGCATTTCATCCGGCCATACCGAAGCCTGAACCTCGCCTATATGCGCTTTGCCCAGCATAAACATACACAGTCTCGACTGACCGATACCGCCGCCTATCGTATACGGAAGCTCTTTATTCAAAAGCTTCTTATGAAATTCAAGCTCAAGCCTGTCCTCACAATCAGACATCTTAACCTGTGCCTTTAACGCATCCTCGTCAACCCTTATACCCATACTTGAAAGCTCATATGCCATATCAAGAAGCGGATAATAAACAAGTATATCACCGTTAAGTTCCCAGTCATCATAATCCGGCGCCCTGCCGTCATGCTTTTCTCCTGATTTAAGCTCCTTACCTATCTGCATGAGAAATACAGCCTTTTTCTCCCGAAGCAATCTGTTTTCCCTTTCTTTCGGTTCAAGATCAGGATACATATCCTCAAGCTCCTGGGTTGTTACAAATGTAATCTCATCGGGAAAATTATTTTTAATATCCGCATACTTCTGACAAACTCTGCTTTGTGTCGACTTCATAGCCTTGTAAATATTATTCACATAGCTTTTAAGCGTCTCCATGTTTCTGTCAGACTTTTCAATCACAGCCTCCCAGTCCCACTGGTCAACATACATTGAATGAAGGTTGTCAACCTCCTCGTCACGTCTTATGGCGTTCATATCGGTATAAAGTCCCTCGCCCGCCTTAAAACCGTATTTACCAAGTGTCATTCTTTTCCACTTCGCAAGCGAATGAACTATTTCAAGCTCCGCTCCGCCGATACAAGGCGCGTCAAAGCTTACGGGACGTTCCACGCCGTTAAGGTTATCGTTAAGGCCTGTTTCCGGACGGACAAACAGCGGCGCGGATATTCTCTGCAGATTAAGCGCGGCAATTATTTCATGCTGAAAAGTGTCCTTAATAAATTTAATTGCCCTTTCGGTTTCGCGTCCGTCAAGGTTTGACTCATAGTTTTCAAGAATTTGCAATGACATTTTTTATTCTCCTTTATCTATTATTTCAATACTGTCAAGCGTCTGTTTGAAATTCTGACGGATGGCACTAAGATATTCCTTGCGAAGAACATCCCGCTCGGCTATTTCCTCATCGGTCAGGCCAACCGTTTTTGCCTTTTTCGCAAGAGCGTTAATTCTCTCTATTTTCCTTCTTTCCAAAAGATTACCTCCTCAAGAAAATATAACTATTTTTATTGTACCCTATTTTTATAAAAAATTCAAGTAAAACATTAGGACAAAATGCAAAAATAATTATAATTACATAGTATATATTACAAAACGTTGAAAGGAGGAGCTTACAATGGGAGATTGCTGTGAAAGAATGAACAACAACTGCGGCGGATGCAACTTTGATCTTGATATGATCCTTTGGGTACTTATCATAATCGTTATCGTTACCTGCATGTGCAACTAAGTTTCTGCTTACCTCAGAAAGGACGGCGCTCAATTGTTGAACGCCGTCCTATTTTCTTTTATTTAAGACATATTTTATATCATTTTTTGTAAGTTAATTGTCTATAAATTAATTTTTCTGGAAAATTTTTGAAAAATATCTTGATTTAATTTCCATAATATGGTATTATGTATACGGTGCTGGAAATAATTGTATTTTGTGAATGCAAGTACCATTTTGTTATAGTTACGATAGGAGGATCAATTTATGAACAACAAAATATCTGTTATTATTGCAGATGACAACAAGGAGCTTAATGATGAATTATCAGAATTCATTAAAACACAGAACGATATGACTCTTACAGCTTCAGCGTATGACGGCGAGGAAGCATACGCTCTCATCCTGGAAACTCATCCTGATGTGGTCATACTCGATCTTGTGATGCCAAAGCTCGACGGTATAGGTGTTTTAAAAAAGCTGCAAAATTCACCTCTGCCAAAGCGTCCTAAGATTGTCGCTTATTCCATTTCTTCCGCCGCCATCAATATGGCGTCATCAGCGGATTACTGTCTTTTAAAACCGCAGAACTGCGAGAGAATATGCGAGGTGATAAGAGACATTGCATCTGTGCCAAAAATAACCGCTCTGCCGGTAACATCAAGAATACCTCAGGCATCGGGAAAAGGTGAAGAAATAGATCTTGAAACAGTCGTTACAGACTTTATACACGAACTGGGTGTTCCCGCGCACATAAAAGGCTATCAGTATATCAGAAGCGCTATTATGATGGTCGTAGAAAATATGGACTTACTTAACTTTATAACAAAACAGCTTTATCCTGAAATTGCTAAAGCTTACAATACAACCGCAAGCCGTGTCGAACGCGCTATACGTCATTCTATCGAAGTAGCATGGAGCCGCGGAAAGCCGGAAATCATGAATGAAATTTTCGGCTATACCATTCATACCGGCAAAGGCAAACCAACTAATTCAGAATTTATAGCAATGGTTGCCGACAGAATACGGCTTACCTTAAAATAACCTTCCCCAAAAATACAGCGCGTTCAAAACATATGCTGAACGCGCTGTATTTTTTAATTTTTTATTCAATCCCTGTCACTTCATATCCCGCGTCTGTCACAGTCTTTGTGAGCATTTCGTCAGACACCTGCGACGACAATGTCACAACTGCCTGACCCCCGTTGTCCAGTGTCACCTGAGCGCTTACTCCGTCAAGCGCGTTAAGCGCGTCCGTAACTCTGCCCGTGCAGTGCGAGCACATCATTCCATTGATTTTGATTGTTTTTGTCATAACTTTTTTCTCCTTTATATTTACAGTTTTTGAACTGTTTTTATGCTTCGGTCTAAAAAATCTAAGCCTTAACGCATTTGATACCACAAACACAGAACTAAAACTCATTGCCGCCGCGGCTATCATCGGGTTTAGCTTCAAACCCGCTATACCGTAAAGCACGCCGGCCGCAACAGGTATTCCCAGAACATTATAAAAAAATGCCCAAAACAAATTTTCCTTTATATTTTTTATTACACTGCGGCTAAGCTCTATTGTGGTAACCACATCCTGCAAATCGCTTTTCATAAGCACAATATCCGCCGCTTCAATAGCAATATCCGTTCCGGCGCCGATAGCGATACCTACGTCAGCGCGCGTAAGAGCAGGCGCGTCATTTATACCGTCGCCGACCATAGCCACTCTATGACCCGCACTTTGAAGCTTGCGCACCTCCTCCTCTTTATCCGAAGGCAGCACCTCCGCAATCGCTCCCGACAAAGCAAGCTTATTCTTAATAGCCTCCGCCGTAACCTTATTATCGCCCGTCAGCATAATAACGTCAATCCCCATTCCCCGCATATCGTCAATAGCCTGACCGCTTGTTGGCTTAACCGTATCAGCGGCTGCAATAATTCCCGCAAATTTATTGTCAATCGCAAAATACAGAGCCGTCTTTCCCTCTTTCGCAAACTGTGTATCCTCCGACGCTTCCACACCATGCCCCCGCATCATTTTATAATTCCCCGCCAGCACCGTTCTGCCGTCTATTTTTCCGCTTACACCCTGTCCTGTTATTTGCGTGAAATCTGTAACATAATTTAATTTCATGCCCTCCGCTCTTTCTACTATGGCTTTTGCCAGCGGATGCTCGGACAAATATTCAAGTGAAGCCGCCAAAACAAGCAATTCTTTTTCAGACATGTCATTAGGAGCTATATCCGTCACAGACGGTCTGCCTTCAGTTATTGTACCCGTTTTATCCAGCACAATCGTATCTATACGATGCGCTGTTTCAAGGCTTTCAGCCGATTTTGTCAATATCCCGTACTGAGCGCCTTTACCAGTACCCACCATAATAGCGGTAGGTGTTGCAAGACCAAGAGCGCACGGACACGAAATTACAAGCACCGATATTCCCATTGAAAGCGCAAAGCTTATGCCATATCCAAGCAAAAGCCATACTATAGTTGTTACAAGAGCAATAGTAATAACTACAGGCACAAATATCCCGCTGACTTTGTCTGCCAGTTTGGCAATCGGAGCCTTTGAAGATGCCGCTTCTTCAACAAGCTGTATAATCTGTGACAAAGCCGTATCCGCTCCTACCTTTTCAACCTCAAATTTAAAATATCCGGCTTTGTTGATAGTAGCTCCTATAACTCTGTCTCCTATATTTTTTTCAACCGCTATACTCTCACCTGTTATAGCAGACTCGTCTACAGCGCCGTTCCCCTCGGTGATAATGCCGTCAAGCGGCACAGCCTGACCGGCTTTTACAATAACTGTTTCACCTATCTTTACTTCTTCTACAGGAACCACTGTTTCGTTTCCGTCCCGCACTACAACGGCCGTTTTCGGAGATAAGTCAACAAGTTTTTCAATCGCCTTTGATGTTTTGCCCTTAGCGCGGGTTTCGAGAAATTTACCCAATGTTATAAGCGCCAGTATCATTGCCGCCGACTCAAAATACAGGTTCATCATATACTGCTCTGTAATTGCAGTATCACCTGTCTCCAGACCGTATCCGATACAATATATAGCAATAATACCGTATATAAACGCCGCTCCCGAACCTATGGCAATAAGCGAGTCCATATTAGGCGCGCCGTGAAACAGAGTTTTAAATCCGTTTATAAAATACTTTCTGTTTATATACATAACAGGCATTGTCAGCAAAAGCTGCGTAAACGCGAACGCAAGTGAGTTTTTCCCTCCGTGAAACACGTCAAGAAACGGAAAATTCCACATATGTCCCATGGATATATACATAAGCGGAACAAGAAAAGCTATTGACACAACAAGACGCAGCTTCATATTTGAAATTTCATCATCAACCTTTGTGTCTCTTCTTTTTTCCGGCGCGACTCCCGCAACAGACGCTCCGTAACCTCCTGAAACCACCGCTCCTATTATATCCTCTGTATCCACAATATTTTCGTCAAAATCTACGCTCATGCTGCCGCGCAGAAGATTTACACTGACATTTTCTACCCCGTCCAGTCTGCATACGCTTTTTTCCACATGAGCGCTGCACGCGCTGCATGTCATGCCCGTAACATTAAATTTTTTCGTCACATAATCACCCCGCATAAAACTGTATAATAAAATAATTCTCTGATACTGTTGATTTTATTCTATTATTATGCTATTATTTTACCATAAATTATTTATTTTACAAGTACGCACTTTATTGGTATATACTATCAAAAAAGATAGTGTGATATATGAAAGGACTGATTAATTTGAAGCATACATACATATGCCCCGTAGAAGCGACACTGGAAATAGTAGGAGGAAAATATAAATCACTTATACTGTGGCATCTTGCCGACAAAATATTACGTTTTAACCAACTGCACAAATTAATACCGGCCGCAACACCAAAAATGCTCACTAACCAGCTGCGCGAGCTTGAAAAAAACGGTCTTATACATCGGGAAGTATATCCCGTTGTGCCGCCCAAAGTAGAATACTCACTCACAGACATCGGACAAAGCTTTATTCCTATTTTGTCTGACATATGCGACTGGGGAAATACCTATCTGAAAGCAAATAATATTTGTCCGAACTGCTCTATGGTAAGCTCTGAACAAAAAGACAGGTAAAACACCTGTCTTTTTGTTCACTTTATTCTGCAATAATTTCTACATGCTCTACTGTATTATCATTATTTACTCCGCCTTCATCCGCTCTTTCTTCCTCCCCATCTTTTGAAAGCGGCTCCGATTTCTTACCCATGGCATCCAGACATTCAGCAGCTTTCTGCGGATTGGCCTTTGATTTATCAAGCGGCACAGTAAATATCGCGCCTCCGCCCTTATAGCCGTCAGCAAATCGTATGCTTCCGTCTCTGTCCATTGTAAATATATCTCTGCTTGGCGCAAAGCCCGTACTGTTTCCGTCAGACGATATTCCTCCATACACCGCAATATATACAGTATGATCCGCAAACATTTCCAAGCTGTCACATTCATATACAAAATAATTCATCATATTATCATCTGTTATAAATTCACTTTTCCCGCCGCCGAGAGTAAATATATTAACATCCCACGGCTCATACCCTGACACCAACGGCGTAAGCATCAGTCCGGCATAATCCAAAATAGGTTTTCCGTCGGTTCTTGAAATGGATCCTATAATATAAGTACGGTCATCATCTACATCATCCGTAAAATTACTTAAATTCTTACCTGTTGTTATTCCAAGCAGTTCCACTGTATAATCACCGCATTGCTGAGGAGCAATATCAAAGTTTGTATCTCCCTCAGCCATAATATCTGCCAGTTTGTGATAATCCGCCTTTTCCGCAATTTCAGATGCCGTCATCAAATGATACGCGGCAAAAACAGTAGTCCCAAGCAAAGCGGCTATAACCGCTGCAATACATAATATTCCTTTTATTGTTTTATGCTTTTTTGTCATTATCAATTCCTCACTTTCAATATTAAAAGGAGCAGATATATGGTTTTTCATATTTTTCCCGTGCTTTACCAATCTTTCTTCAAAATCAGTCATATTCACCTTCAATCATCTCCTTCCAAAATACTTTTTAATTCTTTAAGCGCCGTTTTTGTTCTGTATTTTACAGTAGACAGAGGTTGTTTAAGCGTTTTTGCAGTTTCTTCATATGTCATGTCATTATAGAAACGAAGTGTTATGTATATTGTTTTCTGCGGCTTTAGTCTGCAAATTGCGTCCAGCAGCTCCACATCTGAATAAGGTATATCATTAAAAACATTGATATTATCAGTTAACTCCTCGTTATATTTTCTGCTTCTCAGCAAATCAAGACTTTTATTTATAACAATACGGGTTATCCACGTTTTAAAATATTCTTTATTTTTCA
>CAJTPP010000061.1:0-207 GCA_910578235.1 uncultured Clostridia bacterium
TGTCGGAATATCTGTGCTGTATTCCGTGTCTGTGCCGAGCTTATACATAAGCGTACCGCCTGTAGCCGTACCCGCGCTGATAAGAGCCTGCGGCGCATCGTTACATACAAGTCCTGTCAGAGCCTGCGGCGCGACGTTAATTGTCGGCGCGGCTTTATTAATTGTATAAGTTTTTGTGTTGGCTGACGGCAGCTTATAATAAAGTGC